>DPOH01000280.1 GCA_003539755.1 Clostridium sp. | reverse complement strand
ACACTGTTCTTCAGTAATAGATAGACGATAAATTTCACATAAAGTATTGTCTTGTATTTTATAAATTCCACTATTAATATCTTCTTTTACAAAGCCAGCAATCAATGGAATGTATAAATTTTGACGTGCGAAACTATAGAGAAAATCCAAATTTTCATCTAATGCAATTGAAGCATGATTATAAGGAGCACGAGTGAAAAATTGAAGTATTCTTGAGCAGCCTGTATTAGTCTGGCTTAACATGATATAGATGTTTTTTTTCATATATTCCCTCACTTTAAAACCATAGATATATTTCTAAAAATAATGATTGTCCTACTATTTTTCCATATTTATATAATAACTTATTTATTACTAATATAAATATTTTTTACAAAAAATGAAAAAATATTACAAATATAGAAACTACACATTACAATTATCGTATAATAAAGTCAAAAATAAAGAATAAACTGTTTGAAAATATCAATTAACAGTTTATTCTTAGTTATTTTATATATTAATAAGTTGTACGCCTCTTAGTAGAATTTCTTTTGTTAGAATTTCTTGATGGTTTTGAATTTGACGTTTTTTTGCTTCTATTTGAATTTCTGTCTGAAGAATTTTTAGATGTATCTGGCTTGCTGCTAGAATTATTTTTTGATTTATTATTTTTATGTTTTCCTTGGTAACCAGTTTTGCCAGGAGTAAATCCTATGAGACAATCTTTGCCATTTCCAATTAAATCTTCTCTATGAGCTTTAATTAAGGCTTTTTTTACTTTGTTGTAGTTTTTAGGTACAGCAAACTGAATTAATGCTCTCTGCATATCTTTTTCTTCTTGAGTTTTTGGAGTATATACCTCTTCTCCTGTAAGTGGATTAACTCCAGTATAATAAATAGTAGTTGAAAGACTACCAGGAGTTGGATAGAAATCTTGAACTTGCTCAGGAGTATATCCCATTTGCTTTATGTATTGTGCAAGTTCTATAGCTGCATCTAAGTCTGAACCAGGGTGAGAAGACATCAAATAAGGAACTAAGAACTGTTTCTTATTTAGCTTCTTATTTATTTCAAAATATCTTTTTACAAATCTATCGTAAACTTCTCTTGTAGGTTTACCCATTTGGTTTAATACTTTAGGAACTACATGTTCAGGAGCAACTTTTAATTGACCACTTATATGATGTTCACATAATTCATGGAAGAATGCTTCATTTTTATCGTGAATTAAATAGTCATATCTTATACCAGAACGTACAAATACCTTTTTTACTCCTGGAAGATTTCTAACTTTCTTTAATAAAGATAAATATTCAGTATGGTCTATTATGATATTTTTACAAGGCTCTGGGAACATACATTGCTTTCCTTTACAAGTACCATATACTTCTTGTTTCTTACATGCTTTATGTCTAAAGTCAGCAGTAGGTCCACCAACATCGTGAATGTATCCTTTAAAATCAGGTAAAGTAGTTAATAATTTTGCTTCATTAATTATAGATTCTTGACTTCTGTTTTGTATAACTCTTCCTTGGTGGAATGTTAATGCACAAAATGAACATGAACCAAAGCAGCCTCTATGACTGATAATTGAAAACTTAACTTCTTGAATAGCTGGAATTCCACCTTTTTCTTCATATATAGGATGGTAAGTTCTGGTATAAGGGAGATCATATGCCATATCCATTTCTTCTTGTGTTAAATCTTCTTGAGGTCTATTTTGAACTAAATATCTATCACCATGTTTTTGTATTATAGTTCTACCTATAATAGAGTCTTGTTCATAATATTGAAGTCTATAAGCTTCATTGTAAGCCTTTTTGTCTGTAGATACTTCTTCAAAAGATGGAACTATAACAGCATCTTTAATGTTAGAAATATCGTTAGTCATATAACATGTTCCACGTATATTTGTTATATTCTTTATGTTTGCGCCATATCTAAGCATATCTGCAATTTGGGTTACAGTTTTTTCACCCATTCCATACATTAATAAATCTGCCTTACAGTCCACAAGTATACTTCTTCTGACTTTGTTATCCCAATAATCATAGTGAGCAAATCTTCTTAAACTTGCTTCAATTCCTCCAATAGCTATTGGAACATCTTTAAATGCTTCTCTTATCCTATTACAATAAACAATAAGGGCTCTATCTGGTCTGTGTCCTGCTTCTCCACCAGGAGAGTATAAGTCATCTCTTCTTACTTTCTTAGCAGTTGTATAATGGTTAACCATTGAATCTATATTTCCAGAGTTAACAAGGAATCCATATTTAGGTCTTCCAAGTTTTTTGAAATCTTCAGCACTATGCCAGTCTGGTTGTGCTATTACACCTACTGAAAATCCTTGAGATTCAAGAGTTCTTCCTATTATTGCAGTTCCAAATGAAGGATGGTCTACATAAGCATCCCCAGAAACTATTATAAAATCTAATTGATCTATGCCTCTATCGCGCATATCTTCTTTGCTTATAGGTAAAAATTCTTTACAAAGTTTCATATATAAAATTACTCCAATTCTTAAAAATTTTAGAATAAAGTCCTTAAAATTAAAATAATAAATAGTATTTATTGAAATTTTAAAAACAATTTCTAATTTGTATATTCAATAACTTTTTGTTTTATCAAAAAACTATAAATTTACTTTTGAGTCTTAATGTATATTAACATAAGCCTAATTAGTTTACAAACAATAATGAGTAGTATGTATTCCAATAAAAAATAAGTAATAGTTTTAATATAAAAATAATATTAAGATAGAAAATATTATTGCCTTTTATAATGTATGTAATATAATAAATAAGAGACAAATTACGTTATTTAGAAAAATATACGCAATTTATTAAAAAACTGCTTTTATACGAGCATGTTTTTAGTTACTATTAATTTTTTGAGTTAAGGGGAGTGTAAATGATGGAGGATGGACCTCAGAATAGTAAATATCATACGAAAAAATTAAATATTTATCAGAGGGAAGCCATTTATCAATCATTAGTCTTAATTAATATATCAGTTAAACTGTAATTTAACCTGCTTCTCTCTGTGTAGAAGTAGGAGGAATCTTTATGAAGAAATTAACCATGTTTCTATATACAAATATCTTAAATAGGAAGGTTTACGACGAATTTAATGATGTTTTGGGAACTTTAAAAGATGTGTATGTAACTACAGAGGAAGGGTATCCAAGAGTAATTGGATATAAATTAAAGAAAGATGGAGTTACTTTTCATTATGAATTTAGATATATAGAGTTTATGGAGAAAGATGGGAAGGTAAAGATAAGAACTAAAGGCAGTAAAGAAATACTTCCTATGAGATATACTTATCTTCTTTCAGAAAATCTATTAGATAAGAAAATAGTAGATATTAATGGAAAGCAGGTTGTACGTGTTAATGATTTAAGAATTGCACTTCTTGCAGGTGAGTATAGAGTTGTAGGAGTTGAAATAGGGACTTTTGCACATTATAGAAGATTAGGTATAGCTGGATTTATGAAAGTTATTTATAAGATATTAGGAAAGAGTACGGAAGATACTGTTTTAAGATGGGACGATGTTGAATCCGTTGAAATGATAGATAATAACTTGAAAATTTCTGTGCCTTATAAGAAATTATCAAAGATGCATCCAGCTGATTTGGCAGACATATTAGAAAATCTTGATACTAATTCAAGAAAGCAAGTTTTAGAGTCATTAGATGAAGATTTAGCAGCAGATACTCTTGAAGAGATAGATTCTGAATATAAGGGAGCTATAATAAAGGAGTTATCTGATAGTAAAGCAGTAGAAGTACTTGAAAATATGCCTAGTGATGAGATTGCTGATTTGCTTGATGACCTTGATGAAGAGGAACGAGAAAAGATTCTTATAAATCTAGAAAAAGAGGATGCAGAGGAAGTAAAAGAACTTTTACAATATGAAGATGAAACTGTTGGTAGTATAATGAGTAAGGATTTTATTTCTGTTAATTTAGATATAACTGTCGGTGATACGATAGATCTTTTAAAAGAAATGAAGCCAGATGAAGAAGTAATGTATTATATATATATTACAAATGAAGAAGATAAAATTGAAGGGGTAGTTCCTTTGAGAGATTTAATAATATATGATACTAGTACTAAGATTAAAGAAATAATGGATACTACAGTAACGCATGTACGACATGATGATGAAATAAATGAAGCAATAGAAGCAGCAGCTAAGTATGATTTAAACTGTGTGCCTGTAATAGATGAAGAAGAAAAGCTTGTGGGGATAGTAATAATTCATGATATAATAGATGAATTTTTATATCCTTTATGGAAAAAGAAAAATTAAATATGTAGTCAACACTTTAGGAAAAAAATTAGTGAAAGTGTTGACTTTTTTTATTTTTATCATATAATAAATATATAAAGTTTATCAAAACACTCAGAATTAAAAAAGCTGTGAAAAAGGAGAGTAACATAAAGGAAGCTTAACAGAGAGAAAAGAAAGCTGAGATCTTTTCAAGTGAGAATTTATGTGAAGTGCCCTTTGGAGTTGAAACTTGAATTATAGTAAGGTTCTCCGGGTTCACCCGTTATAGTGATATTGCATGTTAGTGCTGAGTTAAAGTGAGGTTTATTTAACCTAATTAGAGTGGAACCGCGGATGTTACTTCGTCTCTATAATATAGATATTATAGAAGATGAGGTTTTTTTATTATATAAATTTAAATTATTAGTGCACAGATGATTTATAGTAGATTAAAAACATATAAGTTTATTTATCTAATTTATATAACAAAATTTTCAATAACTATGATTTTAAATTAATAATTATAAAAATGATTAAAACTTATTAATACAAATAAGATTCAAGGAGGATTATTAATATGATTTATAATGGAGTTTTAGATTTAATAGGAAATACACCAATTTTAAAGGTGAATAATTTAATTAAGGATGAAAATATTGCAGATGTTTATGTGAAATTAGAAAAGTTTAATCCAGGTGGAAGCGTTAAAGATAGAGCTGCACTAGGAATGATAGAAAAAGCAGAAAAAGAAGGATTATTAAAAGAAGGGTCTGTAATTGTAGAACCTACTAGTGGAAATACAGGTATAGCACTTGCTTTTATAGGAAAATTAAAAGGATATAAAG
>DPOH01000282.1:12714-41106 GCA_003539755.1 Clostridium sp. | reverse complement strand
ATACAATAGATACATTACATAAAAATTCACTTAATAAATGCTTTGTTCACAAAACTTTCATATTTATTAAATACTTTTTCAATCATATCTTCATCTTGCATTTTATCGAATTCTATTACCCTATTTTGATTATCTAGATATAATTTATACCTCTCTTATATATTCCAATAATTTATTGTCTCTATACATATTTTTATGATATTCATTCAAAATATTAATTTTAGTATCATATAAAATAATTTATAAATATACTTATACTCCCTATTTCAACTAATATATTCATAAATAAAAAGAAGTTACCACACATAAATCAATGCAATAACTTCTTTGTTTTTAAAAAAGCATTTATAGTCAGTTACTTAGTTAATTATGGTCTTTCAACTATTACAGCAGTTCCCATTCCACCACCGATACATAATGTTGCTAAACCTCTCTTAGCATCTCTCTTTTGCATTTCATGAACAAGAGTAACTAAGATTCTAGCTCCTGAAGCTCCAACTGGATGTCCAAGTGCTACTGCTCCACCATTTACATTAACTTTATCCATATCGAAATGTAAATCTCTTGCTACTGCAATACTTTGAGCCGCAAAAGCTTCATTTGCTTCAATTAAATCTAAATCATCAACAGTAAGATTTGCTTTTTCTAACGCTTTCTTAGTTGCATGGAATGGTCCATATCCCATTATAGCTGGATCTAATCCCTTTGAACCATAAGATACTATTTTAGCTAATGGTTTAATTCCTAATTCTTCTGCCTTTTCAGCACTCATAATAACAAATGCTGCAGCACCATCATTAATACCTGAAGCATTACCTGCTGTTACTGTACCATCTTTTATAAAGCAAGGTTTTAATTTAGCTAATGTTTCAGTAGTTGTTCCAAATCTAGGTTGTTCATCTGTATCAAATACTACTGGATCACCTTTTCTTTGAGGGATAACAACTGGAACTATTTCATCTTTGAATCTACCTTCTTTTATAGCTTTTTCAGCTTTAGCTTGAGAAGCTGCTGCGAAAGCATCTTGTTCTTCTCTAGTGATATTCCATTGTTTAGCTATGTTTTCAGCTGTAACTCCCATGTGATAATCATTAAATGCATCCCATAATGCATCATTAATCATTGTATCAACTGTAGGAACAGAATTCATTTTGTGTCCCCATCTCATATCTTTTAAAGCATATGGAGCTTGTGACATACTTTCCATACCACCAGCAACAATTATATCTGCATCTCCTGCTTTAATCATTTGAGCAGCTAAACTTACAGCTCTTAATCCAGAACCACAAACTTTATTAATTGTCATTGCTGATACTTCATCTGGAAGTCCTGCTTTCAAAGTTGCTTGTCTTGCTGTATTTTGTCCAAGACCAGCTTGTATAACATTACCCATTATTACTTCTTCTACAGTTTCAGGATTTACTCCTGCTCTTTTAACGGCTTCCTTAATAACTAATGCTCCTAATTCAACTGCTGGAACATTCTTTAATGATCCACCAAAAGTTCCAAGCGCTGTTCTAACTGCACTTACGATAACTACATCTTTCATGAAAAAACCTCCTAATATTTCCTATATATGATTTAACATAAATATTTTTACATTTTGTTAAAATATTAACATAAGATAATTATACCATTTTTTCTTTTTTTATCAAGTATTATTGTCAATATATAGTTAAAGTTTTTTAAATATGGAAGATTTATCACAATAAAAAAGTCAAACATTAGCATTATACTAATATTTGACTTCTTTTATTTTAACAATATATTTTTATCTTACAAATTCGCTAACTTCAATGTCACTTAATCCATAATACTTTAAAATTGCATTTACAATTCTCTCAGATGCTTTTCCATCTCCATATGGATTAATAGCTTTACTCATTTTTGAATATTCATTTTCATCATTTAGAATTTTTGATGCTTCCTTAACTATCACATCAAAATCCGTTCCAACAAGCTTTACAGTTCCTGCTTCCACTGCTTCTGGTCTTTCTGTAACATCTCTTAGCACTAATACAGGTTTTCCTAAATGCGGTGCTTCTTCCTGTAATCCACCTGAATCAGTCATTACCATAAATGATTTATTCATTAAATTGTGAGTTTCTTTTGTATCAAGAGGTGGTAATAAATGAATTCTATCTTTTCCTCCAAGTCTTTCAGTCACAACATCCTTAACTACTGGATTTAAATGAACCAAATAAACTAATTCCACGTCTTCATTTTCATCAACTATTCTATTTAGAGCTTCACAAATATTTTCTATTCCTTGACCCCAGTTTTCTCTTCTATGAGCTGTAATCATAATAACTTTTTTATTTTCAAAATCAATATTGTTTAATTGATCATTTTCAAATACATAATTTTCTTCCACAGTATGTTTCATAGCATCAATTACTGTATTTCCAGTTATGTATACATCAGCTTCATTGATTCCTTCTCTTAATAGATTATTTTTTGAACCCTTTGTAGGTGCAAAATGTAAATCTGCAAGACTTCCAGTAAGCTTTCTATTCATTTCTTCAGGAAAAGGGAAATATTTATTAAATGTTCTAAGTCCAGCTTCAACGTGCCCAACTTTTACTTGTTGATAAAAAGCAGCAAGTGCTCCTGCAAATGTAGTAGTAGTATCACCATGAACTAAAATCATATCTGGTTTTTCTTCTGCAAATACTTCTTCAAGTCCTTCAAGAACTTTATTAGTTATACCAGTTAGAGTTTGTTTTGTTTTCATAATATTCAAATCAAAATCTGGTTTTATGTCAAATAACTCCAATACTTGATCAAGCATTTCTCTATGTTGTGCAGTTACACATACTTTGGAATCTATTTCTTCTCTTTTTTCCAACTCTTTTACAAGTGGAGCCATTTTTATAGCTTCTGGACGTGTTCCAAAAATGGTTATAATCTTCTTCTTAGCCAACCTTTTTTCCTCCCAATCTTATGAGCATAATATCAACATATAATATTATAGTAGAAGCAAAATGAAATTACTCCTACTATATATTCATAATCTAAATCTATAATGACTTAATATCCTGCACCATCTGTTACACTCAATGAATCATCATCTGTAATCCACGAATTAACATCAATTATTCTATGTTCATCCTTAGATTCTCTTATAATGACTTTTTCTATTCCAGCGTTAATTATTAATCTTTTGCACATGGAACATGAATTAGCATCTCGTACATATTCTCTAGTCTTAGCATCTTTTCCTACAAGGTAAAGTGTTGCCCCTATCATATCTTTACGAGAAGCACTTATAATAGCATTGGCTTCACTATGAACACTTCTACAAAGTTCATAATGTGTTCCTCTAGGGACATTTAATTTTTCTCTTATACATGAATTTAAGTCAATACAATTTTTTCTTCCTCTAGGGGCTCCTGTATAGCCTGTAGAAATTATTTCATCATTTTTTACTATTATTGATCCATAATTTCTTCTAAGACAGGTACCTCTTTCTAGTACTGTTTCGGCAATATCTAAATAATAATTATTTTTATCTCTCCTATTCATTCATACAGGCTCCCAATATTATTATTTAGTTCCGAATAATCTATCTCCGGCATCTCCAAGACCTGGAACAATATATCCGTTTTCATTTAGTTTTTCATCTATTGCTGCTAAATATATATCTACATCTGGATGTGCTTTTTGAACTGCCTCTACTCCTTCTGGAGCACCAACTAGACACATTAATTTTAAACTCTTAGCGCCTCTTTTCTTAAGCATTGTTAGAGCATCTATTGATGATCCACCAGTTGCAAGCATTGGATCTACAACTATAATATCTCTTTCTGCAATATCTTGTGGTAATTTACAGAAATATTCTACTGGTTGAAGTGTTTCTTCATCTCTATATAAACCTATATGTCCAACCTTAGCTGCTGGTATTAAGTTTAAAACTCCATCTACCATTCCTAATCCTGCTCTAAGTATTGGTACTACAGCCATCTTCTTACCAGCTAGCATTTTACATTTAGTTAATGATACTGGTGTCTTTACTTCTACTTCTTCAGTATGAAAATCTCTTGTTACTTCATAAGCCATTAACATTGATATTTCTTCAACTAATTGTCTGAATGCTTTTGATCCTGTATTTTCATCTCTCAAAATCGCTAACTTATGTAAAATTAATGGATGTGTTATTTCTGTTACTTTACTCATTTTTATTGCCTCCAAATTTAAATGTAATTTTTTATATTATATAATATTTCTCGATAAAATAATAACTTTTTTTCTTATTAACGAGAATATTTTTTCTCTATTGCTGTAATCTTATCTATTCTTTTTTGATGTCTTTCACCTTGAAATTCAGAAGTTAAAAAAGTCTTAACTATATCAATTGCAAGTCCTGGTCCCACAACTCTTTGACCCATAGTTAAAATATTAGCATTATTATGTTCTCTAGTTGCATGTGCACTAAATGTATCCGAACATAATGCAGCTCTTATACCTGGAACCTTATTTGCAGCTATTCCTATACCAATTCCAGTTCCACATATTAATATTCCAAAATCAAATTCCTTTGCTGCAACAGCTTCTGCTACAGGTAAAGCTATATCTGGATAATCACAAGAATCAGTAGAATACGTACCGAAATCCTTTACTTCATACTTCTCACTTTCTAGATATTTAATTATCTCATTTTTTAATTCAAATCCACCATGGTCACAGCCAATTGCAATTTTCATAATATATTCATCCTCCTAAAATTAAACATGTATTATGTCAAAGCCAGCGGCTTTATTTAATCTGTTCATAATAGCCACGCCGACACCTTTTTCTTCATACCCTTCTGCCAAGATTAAATCTGCACCAAGATCATCACATTTTCTCAATGCTTCAAAAAGATTCTTAGCAACTGTTGATAAGTCTGAAATGCTTCCCAATACAATTGTATTTCCTTCCACATATTCGTTCTTATGTTCTTCAACAGTGAGTATGCATATTTTTTTATGTTTTTCTATATTATAGTTTACCATTTCTTTTATCTTTTCAACAGTATTTTTTCTATTTCCAGTGATAATTTTAACCTTTGCCTTAGGTGCATAATGTCTATACTTCATTCCTGGAGCTTTTGGTTTCAGCCCTTCTGTAGGTTTCTGCATTACTGCAGCATCTATTTCAATTGCTGAATCTATTTCTTTTAACATTTCCAATGTAATACCACCTGGTCTTAATACAAGTGGAGGATTTACTGTACAATCTACTATTGTAGATTCTACTCCTATTTTGCTGTGACTGCCGCCTATTATACAATCTACTTTTCCTTCAAGATCTTCAATACATCTTTCTATATCTGTAGGACTTGGTCTTCCACTTATATTAGCTGATGGAGCTGCTATTACAGTATCTGAAAACTCAATCAACTTTCTAGCTACTTCATTATCTGGCATTCTTATTCCAATTGTATCTAAATCTGCACTAGTAACATTAGGAATTATATTTTTCTTTTTGAAAATTATTGTAAGTGGACCTGGCCAAAATTTATCCATCATTTTTTCTGCTATATCTGGTACATTTTCAACATACTTATTTAGATTCTTTGATGCAACATGAACAATTAAAGGATTATCTTGTGGACGTCCTTTTGCCATAAATATCTTTTTCACAGCATCTTCATTCAGTGCATCAGCACCTAATCCATAAACAGTTTCTGTAGGGAATGCAACTATACCACCATTTTTAATATATTCAGCCGCTTCTCTTATTTTTTCTTCATCTTGTGGACCCTCAATTTTACTAATTATTGTTTTCAAAGTTTAACCTTCTTTCTATTAAACTATAGTCTGTCCTCTAGCTATTTTTATATTCTGAATACTTTGCTCAGTATAAATGGCCTTAACGCAATTTTTATATATACAATCAAGAAGTAAATATTTTTTTAAACCGCCTCTTCTTACAATTTGAAAATAGTATTTCCTATCTTCTTCACCATTAACTCTATTTAAATAATCAAGATTACTTTTGATTTGAGGATATCTTCTTAAAAAATTATCATCAACTTTTCTTAAAGATTTATTTCTAAAATTTACTGTTGTTATAATTATTATTTCCAAGTCATAATCTGATTTATTAGTATGAACAAGGACAACTTTATCACATATAATTAAATACTGTTTTGTAAGTATTCCCGTTTTAAACATAAGCTTATTATTTATACACTTAAATTCAACTTTATAATAATTAAGCCTTATAATCATTGATATAACTATTAAAAACTCAATAACTCCCAAATACGCAAGATAAAAAAAAGTCGTTAAATTAGTTATAATAACTGCTATTGGAAGAATAAGTGCAATAATTATCATTGATATAAAAAAAATCTTAAGACTTTTCCTTTCTTTCTTTACCGCAGTATATATATCCATATTTATTCCCCCATTACTTTATTAAAGGGATTGTGTCAAAATTAACTCCCTGAAGAACATCTTATATAATCTTCATAAATAATTATTGATACAATCCCTAATTTAAGTAAATATTATTCTTGTGTATTACCCATTAATTTCATTTTTTCAGCTTGATCTGCTGTAATTAAAGCATTAATCATTTCGTCTAAATCACCATCTAAGAATGTTTCTAACTTGTATAAAGTAAGTCCTATTCTATGATCAGTAACTCTTCCTTGTGGATAGTTGTAAGTTCTTATTCTTTCACTTCTATCACCAGTTCCAACTTGACTCTTTCTATCTTCTGCTATTCCATCTTGTCTTTCCTTTTCAGCCTGTTCATAAAGTCTTGACTTTAATACTTTCATAGCTTTTTCTTTATTCTTAAGCTGAGATTTTTCATCCTGACATGAAACAACTAAACCAGTAGGAAGGTGAGTAATTCTTACTGCTGAGTCTGTTGTATTAACGCATTGTCCACCATTACCTGAGGCTCTAAATACATCTATTCTAATATCTTTATCTAATACTTCTATTTCAACATCATCAACTTCTGGAAGTACTGCTACAGTAGCTGTTGAAGTATGAATTCTACCACTTGATTCAGTATCTGGAACTCTTTGTACTCTATGTACACCACTTTCATATTTTAATTTAGAATACGCTCCATTACCCTTAATCATGAATACAACTTCCTTGCATCCACCAAGATCTGTTTCATTTAAACTCATGATTTCAACTTGCCATCTTTGAGTTTCTGCATATCTTGTGTACATTCTAAATAAGTTGTATGCAAATAGTGCAGCTTCTTCTCCGCCTGCACCACCTCTAATTTCTACGAAAACATTCTTTTCATCATTAGGGTCTTTAGGTAATAATAGAATTTGAATTTCTTTTTCTAATTCTTCTTCTCTTTGTGTTAATGCTGAAATTTCTTCATTAAGCATTTCTCTCATTTCTTTATCACTTTCACTGCTTAACATTTCTTTATTATCAGCTAATTCTTGAGTAACGCTCTTATATTCTCTATATGCGTTTACTATAATCTCTAAATCAGCATGCTCTTTACAAAGTTTTCTCCATTCATTTTGATTTTGCATAATAGATGGATCACTGATTTTTACTGATAATTCGTCATATTTATTTTCTATAAACTCTAATTTATCTAATAACATATAATCACTCCGTACTTTATTTTTGCCATTTTTATATTATATCACATTATTCGATATAATATCAATTTACCTTAAACTTCATTATTTTAATGATTCAAGTATATGATACTTACTTTTAATATACTCTTTAATTTAATTCACCAATTACCACTCTATCTAAACTTGCAAGATCTTTTACCACTTTTACATTAGTATAATTATTATCTTCCATAAGTTTTTTTACTGCTTCACCTTGATTATAGCCTATTTCAAAAGCTAGTATTCCATTTTTCTTTAAAACCATACTGCTTTTTTCTACTATTTTCTTATAGAAATCCAGTCCATCTTCTCCACCTTTAAGCGCTGTATGTGGTTCATATTTTTGAACATCATCCATAAGTTTTTCTATTTCTGAATCTTCAATATATGGTGGATTTGATACAAGAATATCATATTTTTTATTTTGAAGTATAGGCTGATCCAATAAATCACTTTTAATAAATTCAGCTCTATCTTTAAGATTATGCTTTTCTATATTTATTAATGTAACTTTTTCTGGAATTGGATAGTAATCAATAAGATCTACATGTATATTTTCTCTTAAACTAGCAAGTGCTATTCCAATAGCTCCTGAACCACAGCATAAATCACACACTTCTTTTTTATCATCTTTATTTATATGCTTTAGTACTTCATCTACTAATATTTCAGTATCTCCTCTTGGAATAAGTACTCCTTCTTCCACATAAAAATCTATGCCCATGAACTCACATTCTTTTAGTATATATTTTACAGGCATCCTTTTTCTTCGTTTTTCTATAAGTTCATAATATTTATCAACATCTTCTTTATTAATATGTTCTTCTTTATGAGTAATAAGATATATTCTTTTCTTTCCTATAATATATCCTAATAATAGTTCAGCATCTAATCTTGCTGTATCTATTTTATTTTCTTTTAATACTGATGCTCCTGAATTAAGTAATTCTTCAATTGTCTTATCCATATCTTCAATTCCTTCCGCAGCCTTTAATGATGCAATTGCAACTTCTATCTGCGAATCATCAGGCTCCTTTGTTGTTATTAGCTGTAATTTAAGTCCAGGATATGCAACAATCCTTGATAGTATATTATCAGTTTTTCCAAGCCATTTTATTAATTCATAACTAATCCCTGTAACTACAGGAATTAATACAATTCTAAGGGTTAATCTTTCGACTATTCCCCCCCATCCTGTAAATGAAAAGATTACAATACTTACAAACATGATTAAAAAAATAAAATTAGTTCCACACCTTGGATGAAGTCTAGGCTGCTTTCTTACATTCTCTACAGTCAATTCTTCCATTGCTTCATAGCAGAAAATAGTTTTATGTTCTGCTCCATGATATTGAAACAGCCTATATATATCTTTTATTTTACTTATAAAATACATATATATAAGAAGGATTAGTATTCTTATGAGAGCTTCAGTTAGATTAAGCATAAAATCTGAAGCTCCATATCTCTTAAATAATGATGCAATTCCAGTAGGTATTGCTATAAATATTCCAATAGAAAATAGGAACGATATTATCATAGTAATACCTATAACTACATCTTCAGCTTTCTTCCCCAGTTTTTTTTCAAGCCATTTCTCAAATTCACTCTGTTCACCATCTTCATCATCTAATAATGAAGCTGAATAATTAAGTGACTCCATTCCAACTTTCATTGAATCTATAAGTACAAAAAATCCTCTTAAAAATGGTATATTAAAAATAATATTCCTCTTTGCTATGGGTTTATTATCTTTATAATCTACTTCTATATTGCCCTTAGGAGTTCTTACAGCTGTTGCAAGGCTTTTACTTCCTCGCATCATTACACCTTCTATAACAGCTTGCCCTCCAACATCACGCCTTTTCATTTTTATCACTTACTCTCTAAATTTATTTAGCTCATTACTTAAAAAATGTTCCATAAATATAAAAATTATTTTTCATCCTTATACTTATAATAGCATTGTCCACACAATGATTCATATTGAACATCATTTTCTTCATCAATAGCTATCTGATTGCCTTCAAATACAAATTTACCATTTATTTTTCTTCCATTAAATATAGCTTTTCTACCACACGCACATATTGTCTTCATTTCTTCTATACTATGTGCTAATAATAAAAGTCTAGTACTTCCTTCAAATCCATTAAGTTTAAAATCTGTTCTAAGGCCATAACATATTATTGGAATATCCATTTTCACTGAAATCTCAAAAAGTTGATCTATTTGATATGCCTTCATAAACTGGACTTCATCTACTAATATACAGTCAATTTTTTTTACTTCTTCATTATAATTCTTAATTATGTCAAATACATTATCATCTTCTGATATTAATAAATCTACTTTTCTTGCAACTCCAAGTCTTGATAGCAGTTTTTCCCCACCCTTACTGTCTACCTTAGGCTTAATTATTACGACATTCATTCCACGTTCTTCATAATTATATGCAACCTGCATCAAATGAGTTGATTTTCCTGAATTCATCGCACCGTATCTAAAATATAACTTACTCATCTATACGTATATTCTCCTTTTTATTTATCATTACGATTATATCATTTAATAGATATCATAAAAAGATTTTTTTATATTAATATCACATTATATAATTGGTGCAAATTCCACATAAATCTACTGTTTCATCTATTTTTAATCATACAAAATTTATTGACGCTAATATTGCTGTATGTTATAATCTAGTAGTTGTTATTGAAAAAATAAAAACAGTTTATATAATTGAAAGAGGTGAAAAATAATGAGAGAAGGCATACATCCAGAATACCATCACGATGCTGTGGTTAAGTGTGCATGTGGAAACACTTTCACTACTGGTTCTGTTAAACCAGAACTTAAAGTTGAAATATGCTCTAAATGCCACCCATTCTTCACTGGTAAACAAAAAATCGTTGACGTTGGCGGAAGAGTTGATAAATTCAACAAGAGATTCGGTCTTAGCAACAAATAGAAAATTTAGGGAAAGACGATGTCTTTCCCTTTTTTCTTTACAAGTGTCATTTAATTTCTTTAGAAAAAATGATAAACTATATGCTAGAATACATTTGAAATGAGTGAATTACATGAAAAAAGTTTTGATCTTAACAATTTCTACAGGACAAGGGCACAATCAAGCTGCTACATCTGTTAGTGAATCCTTTAAGAAATCTGGTTACCAGTTCATAAGACATGATTTCTTGGCTAGAAACAGTAAATTTTTGAATAATATTATTGTAATTGGTTATGAACTTATGGCATCAAAATTTCCCAAAATATATGGATGGTTTTATGATTTTACAAACAAGCCTATGGTAAACAATTTATTAGACATCCCTTTCATTATTCCAAAAAGAAAAGTAGCAAAACTTGTTAATGAAATAAATCCTGATGTAATTGTAGGGACTCATGCATTAAGTACTCGTATAGTTTCTAATTTAAAAAAAGAAGGACTTGATATACCATATATTTTAACAGTCACCGATTTTAAAGCTCACTATACTTATATAAGTAACTATGTAGATGCCTACATAACTGGGAGTAATTATACGAAAAACTCATTAATAGAAAAAAATATTCCTTCTGATAAAATATATCCTATAGGAATACCTATAGATAAGAAATTTTATGTTAATGTTACTCATGCAGATGAATTAAAAGATGATGAATATTTTAATTTACTTCTTATGAGTGGAAGTTTTGGATTAGATACTATTTTCATAGTAATGAAGGAATTATTAAAAAATAAACATAAATTAAGAATAACTGTAGTATGTGGCAAGAACAATCATCTAAAAAAAATATTAACTGATTATTGTAATAATAATACTTTTGTAAACAAAAAAATTCATATATTAGGATTTACAAAAGATATCCCATATTTAATGGATTATAGTGATGTTATAGTTTCAAAACCTGGAGGTCTTACAGTAACTGAATCCATAGTAAAAAACATTCCACTTATAATACCGTTTTCAATTCCAGGACAGGAAAATGAAAACATTGATTTCTTAACAAGTGAAGGTTATTCAATAAAGATAGATAATATACAAGATCTTAACTTAAAAATAGATGATTTAATCGAGAATCCCGAAAAATTAAAATCAATAAAGAGTAGAATAAAGACTCTAGCTGATACTTATTCATTAGATAAGATAGTAGATATAGCTGAGAATCTTATTAAACATTAAAAGTGACCATACAAACATATAATGGTCACTTTTAATTTATTATTTTTTATTATTTTTTAAGAATACTTCAATAAATTCTTTATTATTCTTGGTCTTAGATAACATATTTATTAAGTTTTCTGTAACATCATCTGCATTTCCATCTTTATACATAACTCTTCTTATAGCAAAAGCTACATCCTGCTCTTCTTTTGATAATATTAAATCTTCTTTTCTCGTACCAGATTTATATATATCTATGGCTGGGAATATTCTTCTTTCTTGAAGTCTTCTATCTAAGTGAACTTCCATATTTCCTGTTCCTTTGAATTCTTCAAAAATCATATCATCCATCCTAGATCCAGTTTCAACAAGTGCTGTTGCAAGTATAGTAAGGCTTCCACCTTCTTCTATATTTCTTGCTGCCCCAAAGAACTTTTTAGGCATTATAAGTGCTCCAGGATCAAGTCCTCCTGATAATGTTCTTCCAGTTGGGGTTATAGTTAAGTTATATGCTCTAGCTAATCTAGTGATACTATCCATAAGAATAACTACATCTTTTCCTTGTTCAACCATTCTCTTAGCTCTTTCAAGAACCATTTGCGAAACTTTTGCATGATTTTGTGGTTCTTCATCAAATGTTGAATAAACAACATCTCCATTAATAGATCTCTGCATATCAGTAACTTCTTCAGGTCTTTCATCTATAAGAAGAACTATCAGCTTTATATCTGGATAATTATTCACTATATTCTGAGCAACTTTCTTAAGTAAAGTAGTTTTACCTGCTTTGGGAGGTGCAACTATAAGGCCTCTTTGACCTTTACCTATAGGACAAATTATATCCATTAATCTAGAAGATAAATCTAACGAATTATCCAAGTTTTCTAATCTCAATCTTTCCTTTGGATAAATTGGTGTTAATGTTTCAAAAGATTTTCTTCCTATAGCTTTTTCCGGATGTTCTCCATTTACTTTTTCAACATATAATAATGCTTTAAATTTTTCGCCTTCTTTAGCTTCTCTTATTTTACCTTGTACCTCATCACCAGTTCTTAAATTAAATCGTCTTATCTGAGACGGAGATACATATATATCTTCACTGCTTGTTAAATAATTTTTGCATCTTAAAAATCCGAAATTATTATTTTCTAATATTTCTAATATACCTTTGGCAGTATTAGATTCATTTATCATTTCTTTAAGTACTTCTTTTTTTTCTATTTTTTCAGAATCATTCAACTCATTTCTGAAATTATTATTATAATTATTGTTTACACCAGTATTATTAAACCTTTGATTATCAATATTTTTATTCATATTATTTCTAGTATTATTTTGTCTACTAATATTACTATTTTTATTACTTTCTACTGTTTTTCCATTTTCCTTAGGAGATATATTTTCTCTTAATACAACTCCATCTTTTTCAATTGAATTAGGAGAAACTTTAATTATTTCATCTATTAACTCATTTTTTTTAAATTTAGATATATTTTTTACGCCTAACTCTTTTGCAATTTCTTTTAAACTACTTAATGTCATATTTTCGTATTCCTGTTTTGTCAAATCGGCACCTCCATCTTATATAGACAAATCTATCTATACTTTAAACATAATAATCAATTTACATACGGAAAAAAATAAAGAGTATATGATATGATGTTTCAGATTTTTTTGTGTCATTAGCAACACTTATTAATCTAAATTCGAATAAGATAATCATAAGAACATACTGGATATATAAAACTAATCTACACAAATTAATTTTACTTCTAATTTCTATGTATATAATTTTAAACTGGTAAATTTAAAATTTACCAGTTTAAAATGTAATTATATTATATATTAAATTCTAGCATAAAACAATTTTTATATTTGCAACATTATTATGAATTATCTATTTTTTAATGCAGCTTCAATAAATCCTCTGAATAATGGATGTGGTTTATTTGGTCTTGATTTTAATTCTGGATGGAATTGTGCTGCTACAAACCATGGATGATCTTCAATTTCTACTATTTCAACTAATCTATTATCAGGGCTTGTTCCTGCAATCTTCATTCCAGCTTCAGCTATTTGTTCTCTATATGTATTGTTAAATTCATATCTATGTCTATGTCTTTCATTTATAAGGTCTGAACCGTATAAATCAAATGATTTACTGCTTTCATCAAGCTTACATGGATATTGTCCTAGTCTCATTGTTCCACCAAGATTTTCAATATCTTTTTGGTCATTCATTAAATCTATAACTGGATATTTTGTATCTGGATTTATTTCTGAACTATTTGCACCTTCAAATCCAAGCACATTTCTAGTAAATTCAATAACTGCACATTGCATTCCTAAACATATTCCAAGGAAAGGTACTTTATTTTCTCTAGCCCATTTGATAGACGAAATTTTTCCTTCTACTCCTCTATCGCCAAATCCACCAGGAACTAATACACCATCTACTCCCTTAAGAATTTCATTAACATCACCATTTTCAATATCTTCTGCATTTATCCATCTAATTTTAACTTTAGAATCATTTGCATACCCTCCATGGCTTAAAGCTTCAACAACTGAGATATATGCATCATGTAATTCTACATACTTACCAACTAAAGCAATTTCAACATTATCTTTAAGATTTTTTATTCTATTAACCATTTCAATCCATTCAGAATTGTCTATATCTTTACATCCTAAATGTAACTTTTCTATTACTAAATTATCTAAGCCTTCATCATGAAGCATTAATGGAACTTCATATAAATGATCTGCATCAAGATTTTGAATAACTGATTTTCCTTCTATATTACAGAATAAACCGATTTTAGCTTTTAAGTCTTCATTTAATTCTTTTTCAGTTCTACATACAATGATATCTGGTTGGATACCAATAGTTCTTAATTCCTTAACTGAATGTTGAGTTGGTTTTGTCTTTAACTCACCTGATTTTCCTAAGTAAGGTACTAAAGTAACATGTATGTAACATACATTCTCTGCACCTGCTTCACTTTTTATTTGTCTTATAGCTTCTAAGAATGGTTGAGATTCAATATCTCCAACAGTACCACCTATTTCAGTTATTACAACATCAACATCTCTTTCTTTTGCTACTTGATATACTTTATCTTTAATTTCATTAGTAATATGAGGTATAACTTGAACTGTTCCTCCAAGATATTCTCCTCTTCTTTCTTTTTCTATAACTGTACTATAAATTCTACCAGTTGTAACATTTGAGTTTTTACTTAAACTCTCATCTATAAATCTTTCGTAGTGTCCTAAGTCTAAATCTGTTTCTGCTCCGTCATCAGTTACGAAAACTTCTCCATGTTGATATGGACTCATTGTACCTGGGTCTACGTTTAAATATGGATCAAATTTTTGAATTGATATACTTAACCCTCTATTTTTTAATAATCTTCCTAGGGATGCTGCAGTTATTCCCTTTCCTAATCCTGATACTACTCCACCTGTAACGAAAACATATTTAGTGCTCATTTTATCCTCCTATATTAAAAAAATATATTATTTTTCTATTGACTTTAACTTCATTCATTGCTATAATATAAATTACCCACCAAATTAATAGAGGGTCTTTTTGTGCTGCTCATAATTTCAACATAGATATAATACTATCACATATTATTATTAATATCTAGTGTTTTTTTTGCGTTGGCATAATTTTTTTCAATATAATTTTCTATCCTAAAATATTTTTCTCTGAAAAAAGTATTGATAAGTAGCATTTCTTCAGCTTTCTGCAATCTATTCTTAATCCTTATTTTTTCTTGAAATTTATATTTATCTTTTAATCTTTTTACATTCAAACAATTATGCTTTTTTAAAAGTAATAAAAAAATATATATATTTTCTTTAGTATTTAATACTTCAATTAATTCTTCACTTGTAACATCATAATACCTACACATATAATCAATTATTTCATTGTAATATAATTTATTTTCCAATTCCAATACCTCTTAAAATATAATTTATCTTTTAAAAATATTATTACCTCTATATACCAATTTTAAACAATAAAAAAAGAACCACTAATATTATTAGTAGTTCATCTTTTATATCTTATTATACAACATTTATGTTTACTTTCAAATCAGTTTCAATTCTTTGTTGATCTTCTATTAATAGAGTATATATTATATGTATATCTCCTCCATTTTCATCAACATCAATCTTTATATGTTTTGTATCTATAGTTATTGCCATATTTCCATATGGAGTTTTATATAATGACATAGATTGATTACTTTTATCAAAAATCATTTTTGTCTCAGTACTTCCACGTCTCATAAGTTGAAATGAATTTTTCCTTATAAACATTGTTGTTTTGGTGCCTTCCATTCCCGAAAGCTTAGTTTCTTCATATTCAACTTTGAAACCATTTTTTAACACTGTAAAAATACCTGGAGTTATTACTTCAATAAATTCTTCTTCAACCGATATGTTACTCTTAACAGTAATCACTGCTTTTTTATTCATCTTATTCCTCCACTTCTTTAGACATGTTAATTTACATTATACTTATCTGCTTCTTCTTGAGTTATAGCGCTTACAGATCTAGTTTCATTGAAATTAGTGGAAACATGCCCGAACTTAACCTCAACTTCTTCTTGATCTTTTCCTTTACTATATCTAACTGCTAATTTACATGCAATTATAATATCATCTTCATTTGGAATATTTCCTTCCGGAATTATTACCATCGCACCAGTAAAGTTTATAGGCATAAACATAAGGTCATTAGAATTTAATAATTCTTTTAGACATTTTCCTTCTTCTGCTGTTCTTGATACTATTATCTTTGTATTATTTTCTGTAACAAAATGTCTTCCATACTTTAATAAATTAATATCTTTCTCTGAAACTTCTTTTTTTCTATCCAAAACTTCTTTTAATCTTATAGAATAATTCGGATCAGTTAGCTTACATCCTCCTGCTGGAGATGGATAATCCTTTATTCCCCACTTTTCAGCCAATGCCATTTGTGGTTTTCTATTTCTTCCCGATATATCTAATAATTGTTCTCTATCAACCAAACCATCAATTTCCATTTGAGTTGGCTTTAGATTCTTAGCGCAAAGTGGTCTTAATATCTTATCGCTAAACCCAGATTGTTTTTTTACAATATCTAATGCTGATCTATTTTGAGACATTGGTCTTTGATTAAGAACTTCTCCTGTAATTATGAAATCAGCATTGAATTTTTTTAATAATTCTCCTGAATATCTCATCATCATAGCATGACAGTCAATACATGGGTTCATATTTTTTCCCCATCCATGATCTGGATGCTTAACCATATCAAAATGTTCTTTTGAAAAATCTACAACTTCTAATGGAATGCCTATTTGTTTAGTCATTCTCTTTGCATTTTCTTCATTAAAAAAATATGATCTAAAACATATTCCTATTACTTCTATTCCTTGTTCTTTAATCAGCTTAGCTGCTAATATACTATCAAGACCTCCTGATACCATCGCTAATGCTCTTGTCATATGATACTCCCCCTAGTTAAATAATTTTTCAATTATTTCAATAAACTTAAATTTTATTTGTACACAATTATCAGATTCACTTTTCTGTTCATCTAATTCTATTTTTTCATCATTACTGACATTATTTAATTTACTTTCTGAATTTATTCTTTCTTCTACCTTATCATATTCCACTTCAGCTTTAGATTCATCTACAAAACATAAAGGCGGAAACATAACACACCACCAGTTTTTCCCTTGTCCACTTCCAATAATTATTCTAAAAGCCTCATAATTTCCTTGTGGCAATACTATATTACCATAAGACTTTTCTGGAAAGTTTTCTCGTGACAACTGAATTTTAACATCATAATTATAATTATTATCTTTTATAACTTTTTCTGCTATCTTCTTAACTTCTGATATATTAGATTTAATTATTTCTCTAGATTCATCTAACGATTTAGAATCATTCAAATAAGGATATAAATAATCAATAATTTGATTTTTTACTTTTATCTTTAAATTCTGATCTTCATTACTGTCACTATTAGCAATTACATGAAACCTTATCAATGAATTCTTTACTTTATCATAATCTAATACTTTGACATTAATACCTGTATTAGAATTACAATTATTATTTAGAGTTTTTGCACTTAATATAACACCAGCACATCCACTTAATATATTAGATATAAATAATAACACACTTAATAATACTATAAAAACTGTTTCTTTTCTCATAATTAAACCCCCTTGTAGCTTAAATTATTACCACATAGGGGTTTTTTATACATAAGAATATTTATTTATAAATTATATAGTCCTTGTTATATATACATCTTTAATTTTCTTTTTCATTTCATCATAACACTTTTGTGCTTTAAACATATCATCAAAAAAGGCAAAAACAGTAGGCCCACTTCCACTCATCATACTTGAAATTGCACCATTTTCGTTCATATCAGCTTTTATATTAGATATTACTTTATGCTTTTTAAGTGTAACATTTTCTAATAAATTTCTCATATTGTTAGCCACAAAATATACATCATCATTTTCCATAGCTTTAATAATGTCATTAGTTTTTGGATGAAAAACAACTTTTGATAAATCAAATGCTTTATACACTTCTTTAGTTGATACTCCAAAAGGTGGTTTTACTAAAACCACAATTTTATCTTTAAAAGGTTTAAGTTTAGTTATTTTTTCACCAATTCCTTCACATAATGCTGTTCCACCATTAATACAATATGGCACATCAGCCCCAATCTTTAAAGCTATTTTTTCTAATTCATCATCAGCAGCATTTATATTAAATAATTTATTCATTAATTTTATTACCGCTGCAGCATCAGTACTTCCTCCTGCAAGACCTGCTGATACTGGAATATTCTTGATTATATTAATATTTACACCACTTGTTATTGAGTAAGCTTCCATAAATAGCTTTGCAGCTTTATACGCTAAATTCTTATTATCTGTAGGTACATAATGCTTATTGCACTTTAAATTAATTCCGGAATCACACTTTTCTAATTCAATTATGTCGTATAAATCTATAGTCTGCATAATCATTTTTAATAAATGATATCCATCATCTCTTTTTCCTACAACATCTAATGCAATATTAATTTTGGCATAGGCCTTAATTTTCATACTTATATGTCCTTTCCTTACATTAATTAATAACATTTTATCATAGGTGAAATATCCTGTCTAATGCATATGTAGGGAATTAAATCTAATCTACGCCTTATATACTTTATCATATTTTTGCATATCATCATTAATATATTCAACTAAGCAGTTAAGTTTTTCATAAAACACAACGATTATATCATCTTTTTTACTTATATTCACAGCATAATCCAAAGCTTGAATCTCATCAAGACATATACTTAAATTACAATCTTTTTTATTTTTTAATATACCCTTTTTTAATAATTCTGCAATTTCACCAGGCTTTCTTCCTCTTTTATCTTTATCTTCTTTAATTACTATTTTATCAAGCCCCTCAGCACATATCTTTCCTACTTCATAAGCTACAGTATCTTCTCTGTCTCCAGGTATCCCTATTACTCCAATAAGATTATTATTCTTTTTCATCTTATTAAGAGAGGATATAACTGCTCTATAACCTTCTATATTATGTCCATAATCTAATATTATTTTTCTTCCGTTATAGTCATAGATATTGAATCTTCCACTATTATCTTTACTATCAGATTTAAATGACTTCAATCCTTTTTCTATCATACAATAATCTACGTTTAATCCTAAAAGTGCAGCACTTGCTGCCATTGCATTTTCAATGTTATATTCCAAATTACCATTAACTGATATAGAAATATCTTTTATGTCTATTAACTTATATTTCTTTTTATTATTTACCATAACTATTGAATCATCTTCAATAAATACTGCTTTTTTTCCATCCTGTATATTTTTCAAAATCAACTCATTCTTATTTGATTTTGAGAAATATATTATATTAGACTTTATTCTATTAATAATAGTTTTACTATACTTATCATCAGCATTTATGATTGCAAATCCATCATCTTTTATAGCTTCAGCCACAAGAGATTTTACAAAACATAACTCTTCCATGGAATTTACACCGTCATTTCCTAAATGATCATTTGTTATATTTGTAATCACCCCTATATCAGCTATATTATAAGCTAGGCCTTTTCGTATTATTCCTCCTCTTGCTGTTTCTAAAACTGCTACATCAACATCTGGATTTAACAATATAGTCTTTGCACTATTAAATCCAGAATCATCTCCATGGTGAATACATTTATCATTTAAATAAATACCATCAGTACTAGTCATTCCAATATTGTATCCCATTTTTCTTAACACATAGGCAATTAATCTCACAGTTGTAGTTTTTCCATTTGTTCCTGTTACTGAAATAACAGGTATATTCTTTGGTTTTTCATCATATAGCATATCTACAATAGCTTTACCAACATTTCTTTTCTTGCCTTTTGAGGGAAAATGGTGCATTCTTATACCTGGAGCTGCATTAACTTCCATAACTATTCCATTATTATCACTTATAGGTATACTTATATCCTCAGTACAAATATCTACTCCACATAAATCAATTCCTAATATTTTTGCACTTCGTATACAATAATCTATATTTTCTTTACAAATTTCATCAGTACAATCTATTGCAAATCCTCCTGTTGATAAATTTGCATTTTCTCTAAGAATAATTTTTTCATCAACCTTAGGAATATAGTCTAATGTAATGTTCTGCTTTTCCAGACACCTCATAAGTTCTTCATCAAATTTTATTTTTGTAAGAGGTTTCTCATGGTCCTCACCTCTTAGGTCATCTTTATTAAGTTTGCTTATTAGCATTTTCAAATTTTCTTTGCCATTTCCTATTACGAATGGTTTTACCCTTAAAGATACAGCTACCACTTTATAATTTACAACACATACTCTATAATCATTTCCTTTAAAATAACGTTCAATTATAATATCCTTTTGTTTCTTTCTTAAATCAATATATGAATTAATAAGTTCCTTTTCATTTTGTATATTAAGAATTACATTTTTCCCCTTACTTCCAAACCTAGGTTTTAAAACCACAGGATATCCAATATATTCTGCTTGTCTTAATGCATCTATACTATTATTTATTTTATTACCTTCTGATACAGGAATATTTTGACTTTGTAATAAGTGTTTGGTTAAAAGTTTATCGCAAGAAATATCTACACCTACACAGCTTGTTTTCTGCCCAATAGCTGCTTCTATTATTCTTCCCTTTTTTCCATATCCAATTTGATAAATACCACTATCATAAAGTTCAGTAACAGGAAGATTATATTCTTCTGCTGCACGGCAGATAGCTTTAGTACTAGGTCCCATTTGTTCTTGAACAAGAATTTTTCTTATTATATTTAATCTTTCCTCAAAGTTAATAGGAATACATTTTATAAATGAATTTATAACATCAACAGCTAATTCACATACTTTTAGCGCAGTATTTTTATATTCATACTGAACTATTATATAATAATAATCTCCTTCAATTTCTCTTGCCTTTCCATACGCAACATCAATTCCCAACCTATTTTGAATAGCTATTATCATATGCTCACACACATGAGCTAGATATGTTCCTTCATTTAACCTTTTAACAAAACCACCTGTTTCATCAATGCCACATCTATGCTCATTTAATTCGGGTATAAGTTTTATTAAATTAAAATTAAAATTTGGTATATCTTTACTTGGTATTTCATAATATCCTTCCAAATCAACATCAATTCTTATACATTTTTTATGAGAATATATATTTTGTCCTTCATATACCCTCTTCTGCGTTATTTTCATATTTAAATTTTTCCTCCTCAAAAGGTAACTTTTTTATTAAATCAAATTTTTCTCCACCAGTTAGAACATGTAATTTTATATTATGCATACTCAAAATATCATCACCATGTAATTCTGATACATTAGTATATGTAATTGTTGTTCCATCTATAAGATAAACCGCGCCTTCTCCAATAACCTCAACAATTCCGTTCTTATCAACTATTATTGCTGTATTTTCATCTATGCCAATACCTAGAACTTCTGGATTTTGCGCTATTCCTGCAAGAAGTCTTCCTATTCGCCCTCTTTGTGCAAAATGCTGATCTATAATAACATCTTTAATAAATCCCAGACCTGGAGCCATTTTTAAAGTACACTTTCTAGGTGAATCGTCATTATCACCTTGAACAATCATAGTATCACTCATTACAGATGCTCCTGCTGACGTACCTACCATAAAAGTTCCATTTTGTACTGATTTTTTTAACGCATCGTAAACAGGAGTCCCGCCTATAAGACTAGTAATTCTAAGCTGATCTCCTCCTGTAAAAAATATTAAAGAGGCTTCGCTAATTAATTTTATATTTTCTTCATCAAAAGCCTGTATTCTTTCACCTATATCTAATATTTTTATATTTTTTACTTCTAACTCACCAAATACTTTATTATATTTTGAAGCTGCTTCTTCAGGATATTCTGTAGCAATAGTAGCTATCAAAAGCATATCTTCATTTTTATTTATTGAATCACATACCTTTTTTAAAATTTCTTTTTTTCCTTCTTTATCCTCTGCACCGCCAATTATTATTAGATTTCCAATCAGCTTATTATCCAAAATTTATCACCTCATATCACGTATTACTTATTATTTCCACTAAATTCAAGAATTATTCATAATTTTCTATGTAAAATACAATATAAAACCAGCTATAGTTTATGATTATATTAAATTTTTAACATCAAAAAAGTCATTGTATTATTCTACAATGACTTAAAAATACATCCCTTAATTGATTTTTAAAAAACAGCTCTTCCTGGAATAATTAACTTCTGTCCTGGTTCAATACAATTTTCATCTTCAATCTCATTTATAGATTTAAGCTGTTCTAATGTTGTACTATATTTTTTTGCTAATCCCCAAAGACTATCACCTTCACCAACAACATATATTGTTATACTTGCTTTCTTTTCAGGTTTTTCTCCTTCTTCTTCAACTATATCAGATATAAATTCCTTATTTATTTCATAAAGAATTTTTCCACTTAATAAAAGATTAACTTTAACAGCTATTGTATTTCCTTCAATAGCAGCTTCAATACTCTCTAAACCTGCTCTTATTATAGCCTTCATTCCATCTTTAGCTCCAGCAATATCTATCATTGATGAAAATGGAATTTCTGCTTTAATATCAGACAAATATTTTTCTTCATCAGCTGTCTTGTATAATATATCAGCTTTAATTATACCTTCAACAATAACTTTGTCTTGAGCTATTTCTTTATCTGTAAGTATAACAGCTGCATTGGATGATATTATTTGTTCAGGTCTAAGATCTGAATCTGTAAGCTGAATATTATCTTTAACTAATGACTCTATATTATTTATACCTTGAAGTATCCCAACCTCATATTCATCTTTCTTTAAATCTAACAAACATTCTGGTGAATATGCATCCTTTACAATATCAATATTTTCTTTAGAAAATACTTTTACATGAGCCTTAACTATAAATTCAGTATTTATTATTCTTACTTCACCAAGATCATCTTCTTCAAGCATAAGTTCATTATCCAATAATTCAAAAGAAACTGAAGGTGTCATATCTGCTGTAATTCCACTCATTTCTTGTTCTTTAGATAAATAAACATCATCTTCTAAACTTATTACATCCTTGCAGTTATCTCCCTTATAAAGAACATTTAATTTGCAATAACAGCCTACATAAACTTTATCTTCTACTATTTTTACTTCCTTCTTGTGAAGCATTATTGAACAATTTAATATTTTATTTATCTGTGGTTTATCCATGCCAACTCTTATCATTGATTTTCCATTAAGCTCAATATCATTACTAGCACTTATCCTATTTATTGTTTCAGTTTTCTTTAATACTTCAACGTCATCAGTTCCTTCTATGTCCTTAACGAATTCAAATTCATTACTTTTATAAAGCTCCCAGTCGATTTCAAATATTCCTTGAATAGATATTTTTCTCTCATTCATTATTGAAGCTTCAATATGTTCTAATTTGCACTCTGCTTCACAGATAACCTTATGTTCACTTGGGTTTAAGTCAATACTACTTGTAAACTTTTGAGAATAGTCTACCGAATTTACAGCAAGACTATCTTCTCTTGCTAAATATATTACTGTATATTCAACTTTTCCCTCTAATAAAATTTTATCCCCAACTACTTCTTTATTGATTATCATAGGCTTACATTCAACTGTTAATATTTCTTCAACATCAGGGTGAGTATCTGGAATTAAATATTCATCTTTTAATACACAATTAGAACTATCTTCTTTCAACAGCTGTTCAAACTGGACATTTTCTTTGATAACATCAATATCTGCCATGTTTAATACCTCCTATAAATTCCTACTACATATGTATATACCTTAGGAGATAAATTTATGACAATTATATGTATAACAAAACCATTCAATATTACATTAATTATGACGATTAACTACAAAGTTAAACTTTTATTTATATTTTTTTATTTTTTTATTGACAATACACTGATATTGTCGTAATATAGTAATTGGTTATTGACCATATAACCTCTCATAAATTCTCAATACCCTTTTATACCATAGTTGAAAGATGGAAACCCACCATCTTTCTTTTTTATGTATTTTTTTATGTATATTTTACTTAAAGTAAAGAAAAAAACCCCGAAAAATCGAAGTTTATATTCCTGCTGGAAACACTAATTGTACCGTTTTTGTTAATACATCTGAATAGCTATATGTCACTGTCCTTTGGGTGTCACTTTTTAGTCTTATAACAAAAATACTAGGATAAACACTCTCTATTATTCCATCATTGACTAATATTTTTTTTCTTCCGCCGTTAGCTTTTAAAGTTACCTTATCACCAACATGACTTTTTATGTCATTTTTTATAGAAGCAATTGTTTTGACTTTTTCCATTCAAACACCCTCTTTCATATAAATTATACATCAAATTCAATTTTTTGTCAATAAAAATAAATATTTTATCACTATTCATAGTACTTTGTCAATATAAACATTTTTTATGACTTTATTTTTTTATTACGTCATTCTATTTTCTGCAACAAATTATATTTTATGCATAATTATAATTAATTTTTTATTAATAATCTTATTTACTTTGATATAATATAACCTACTCACTTAAAAATCATTAATGAATAATAAATTATAATAATACTTACTTATATGTTATATTACTAATCTAAACAAAACTGCTTTTATTTATTATCCATTAAATCTTTTAAATTATATATAATTCACCCTTTAAATATAAATTGACTTAGGATATCCTTCTCTATATTTTCCTCTTGTCTGAATTCCTCCTACTCCCTTCATACCTGTTATAGTATTTTCTATAACATCAGTAATTGATACTACCTTATCAATTCTTGTATAAGCTATTTTTTCACACACAAAGACTGGATCCAGGCAATGTATAAGTACTCTATTAGGAGATGAGGCAAAATTAGCACCTACGTCTAAAATTCTTTCATAACAGCTCTGACATGCTCCTGCAAATATTACAAGTTCATCATAACTAGAATTATAATTTCTCAAATTCTTAACAGATTCAAGGTAATATTCAGAATTCCTGTAATTATTTAAATCAAGATAATCTCTAGGAGCTCTTACTACACTATCATGTCCTGTTAAAACAACTATATCAGGCTTAATCTCCTTAACTAAATCAACAATAACTTCTGGCTGCTCTTTTTCTGGTATTGTCCTTCCTACTGCATCTAGAGATAATTGTTTATATACTTTTAGGCATGTTTCCATATACTCACTATCTCCATCAACATGAAGTATTCTACCAGGTCTTCCAAACATTAATTCCTGCTTATTCTTTATCTTTGCTGATTTATCAACCTTATCTCTTACTCCGCCTCTAAACCTTAAAGCATTTTTTATAGCTTCATTTACTCTAGTATTTAATATCCTATCTTTAGACCCACCATCTTCTTCTGCTTCTTCAAGGTCATCCTCTACTGAATCCGCTATTATTCTAATATTGATACCTTTTAATATTATACTTTCAACATTACCTACTTTCTTCATATCAATAATTTTGAATGTTATATCTTTTCCATAAGATTTCCTTACTACAATATCTCCTATCTGCATTACTTTCTCCTAAATATATTGTTTTTATATACTTTCATAATATGGATTATTAATACAAAAGGTTTCAATAAAATAATAAATCCTATTGATTGGGAAAAATTCAATAGGACTTATTTAAAAATATAACATTATATTTTATATTCAGTTTTAAATTTTTCTAGGAAATTAAGGTATTTTTTCTGTTCATCTATTATTGAACTTAGCTTTCCTGCAAATGTATTCTGTCCCCAGTTAACTTCATTATAGTAATATCTATTAGCTAGTCTCCAGTACCTTTGTGGAAATTCAAGATATGCAAATAATACTTTGTACTCTTCATCTTTAAGTTTTGATACAGAATTATACGTATCCATAATAGCTACTGCAAAATCCATATTCCAATCTACACGCTTTAATACTTTAGTCATAAAATTACTAATATCAAATGTTCTAAGTTCTCTCTTACAATAGTCAAAATCGATAATATGCACGTCCATTTTATCACTTAGTATTATATTGTGATAAGTAAAATCATGATGACAAAAGCTCTTTTCATTTTCAGCATACATACAAAGTTCATAATAATCTGATTCTTTTAATGTTTCTAATGCCTTTTTACCAAGATCCTTATAGAACTCCATTGATTTTATATAGAGCATATCAAAATCATTTTTTATATTTTTCTTTCTCACCATATCACGCATTTTATCTAACGACTTAATTCTTTTTTCCATTAGATGAGGCCATCTTCCAAGATCACTTTTTAGTTTTGAATTTTCAGGTGGATCATATCCTTTAGATGCTTCATGAAGTTCTGCTAAAGTTTTAGCTGCTATTTTTACTTCTTCTATATTGTGAAAATCACATTCTCTCCCATCTAACCATTCAGATAAAGTATATAAATCTTCATTAACTAATGCATATGGTTCCCCCTCTGTATTAAGATAGTACTTGTCCAAATTAGAAAAACCATTTTTTCTTAAATGTTCCTTTGCACCATATACAAATAATAACTTCTGAGGACCATAATTAATCTTTTTTAAGCACCTTTCGCCTTTATCAGTCTTAAGATAGTATACACCTTTATTAGCCTTAATTTTTTCTATCTTGATATTAAACTGTCTCTCTATTTCAAATTCCCTCATCATAGTTCTCACCTCCTGTAATATTTATATGTATATAACATTTCTTTTATTAACATTTTTTATATTCTTTTAATATAATACAATAAGATAAATACTTTGGAAGGAATCAACAATGAAAATAGGAATAGATGGTAGGGCTGCAAAATGGTATAGAGGTACTGGAATAGGAACTTATACTCATGAACTCATTAGAAATTTAAGTAATACAGATGTTGATAATAATTATTTAATTTTTATGCCCAAATGTGACTTATTAAACAACCTAGGCAAAAACTTTTCTGTAGAATTTGTAGATTCTATATCTTCTGATAGTTTCTGGGATGATATAAAAGTTCCTAATGCATTAAGTTCATCTGATATTGAAATATATCATGTTCCTCAAAATGGGGTAGGTCTTTCTGAAAATATATCCTGTAAAAAAGTAATTACTCTTCACGATATAATCCCCCTAAGAATGCCCGAAACAGTAAGCGATAGATATATAAGAATATTCAATAATGAACTTCCTAAAATATTAGATAATTGTGATGGAATTATAACTGTATCTGAATTTTCAAAGAATGATATTTCGAAAGAATTTGATTTCCCACTAGAAAATATATATGTTACACCTCTTGCTGCTGAAGATATATACAAACCTCTTAGCAAGTGCCAGTCTAAAGCTCTTATAACTCAAAAATACGGTATTGAAGAAGATTTTGTTTTATATGTAGGTGGATTTAGCCCTAGAAAGAATATAAAAGGCTTAATCGAAGCATATTCAAAACTTCCTTATGAATTAAAAGAAACATATAAACTTGTTATAATAGGTCGTAAAGGGCCTTCATACTGCGATTATAAACATCGTGCAGAAGAACTTGGTATTTCAGATAAAGTTGTCTTTACTGATTTTATCCCGTTAGAAGACATGCCTTTATTTTATAATGCAGCTGAAGTCTTAGTTTATCCTTCATTTTATGAAGGATTTGGCCTTCCACCTCTTGAAGCTATGGCCTGTGGTACTCCTGTAATAGCATCAAACGTAACTTCACTTCCTGAAGTCTGTTATGAATCCGCTTTATTAATAGACCCTTACGATATTGATATGCTTTCATATGATATTCAGCGAGTTTTGAATAATAGTCTTTTAAAATTAACTATGGTTAAAAAGAGCCTTACAAGAAGTAGTGAATTTTCATGGAATAAAACTGCTCTTGGAACTATAAATGCTTATAAATCTATTATTTATAATAATATTACTTATGATAAAATTTGATAACACTTAAACAATATAAACTAAAATGAACTTA
>DPOH01000282.1:0-12669 GCA_003539755.1 Clostridium sp. | reverse complement strand
TAAGTTCATTTTAGTTTATATTTTAAATTTCTGATTCAATGTATCAATAAGTTCAAACCTATAAATTTCATTATTCAATTTTCCTTTTAATCTATTTAAAAATACTTCATAATCCCACTTTTTCTTTTTGTAGTAATAATCCATTGATATTGCATAAAAATCTTTTGGAAACCTAAGTATATATGATATAAGTTTCTTCTCTTTCATATCTAGTGGAGCTATTTCTTCATAAGAATCTATAACCATAGTCATTTTATTCATATCAAAGGCAGCATTTTTAATTGCTTTAAGCACAAAATCTGCTAAATCATTTATTCTAAGGTCAATAGTCATAAAATCAAAATCTATTATACTTACATCTTGATTTTTTATAAGAAAATTATGATATGCAAGATCATTATGACAGATAGTAATTTTATCTTTTAAAGATCTTATATACAAATAATCACTTTTTTTTAAACTATCTATGAGGATATTTATTTCATTAATATATTTATCTACATTATCCATAAACAGTTCATCAAACTCATTCTTATGATTGTATTCTAATATCATTTTTTTTATTTTATTAAGATTATCATATGCATATATATACTTATCAATAAGTGAAATATCTAATACATCTGTAGTATATTTATTATTTAAATATTCTCTTATTCCTTGAGAAGCATTATGCATTAATGCTATATTTTCAGCACATAACTTTATTTCAATAGGATTTGTAAAAGAAGCTTCTCTTCCCTCTAAAATATCCATAACCACATATAAATCGTTATTCCATTTTAAATAATTTTTCTTATTTTTAAGAACATTATAACTTATTATATTCTTATAATCTTTTTCAACATATTTAAGAGAATCGCTTATAAAATTAATCCTTGAAATATCATAATTAACTTTCTTAAGTATCTTACGTCCATTATCAGTAGATAATATAAATACCTTTCTAAGTGGTATAATATCATTAATTTTTATACCAAGTTCATTGAAAAATTCTAGACTTAGATCATACTCGCAAAGATAATTTTTTTCTGAATATCTTATCTTATTCATATATTTCCTCCTAAATTATACTATATGTCCAATATGAATTATTCATAAAATAAAATTTTTATTTTCATATTTCAGACTATTTTTTAGTATTAGAAAATACTCATCTATAGACTTATTTTTTTTATTTTCTATATACTTTTCCCATGTTCTTAAAAAATCTCTTGGATAGGTACATAAACCTTTTAAATAATGAATGCTATCAAATGAAAGATGTGATAGATGAACAAATAGTTTTATAAGTTCCTCTTCATTAATATTTATTTTTTTACGCTGAAGTCTCTTTATATATCTATACATATCTTCTTCTACAAGATCATAAACCATCCCCTTATCTATGCCAATTTCAATCTTATCACCATTAGTCCTAAGGTTTCCTGCATCTGCTCTCCCTATACATATTTCTTCACGATTCATACTTCTTTCAATAACAGTAAAATATCCATGTTCATAAATATATTTAATTGACTCATTTCCTTTCTGCAACATTCTATTTCCTTCAGAAATCAATAACTTCTCTGCCTCATTCTTTTGATGCTTATCTAGTAAAAAATCATAATTTCTTTTTAGTTTTTTCATCTGTACTTTATATCCTTCAATATCTTTACCTATTACACTTTGAAATCTCTCAAGTTTTTCAAAACTACATCCTAAAAGTATTTTTTGTGTACGGACAATTAATTTAATCTGATTTTCATATGCTCTTCTGTCTATATTTTTATCATAAGAAAAATACTTACCTATAACATTTATTCCTTTAGAACTTAAGTATTCAGTTATTTTAATCTCCTCCTTTAAAATAACTCTCTATAAAATTTTCACGTTCTTCACAGTCAAATAAATATTTCTTTAATTTATTAATAAAAAATTCTTCGCCCCATGGCTGCATTTCCCAATATGCTTGAATTCCTATCTGCCAAAAAGCTTGAGGAAACCTTATAAATTCTCTCATAATAGGTATCTCATAATTTTCTACTTCTATTTCCTTTTCATAAGAATTAAGAATAAAATCAGCTTTACGTGAGTCCCACTTTCCATCTTTCATAGATCTAATAAGCAGCGAAGCTAAATCATGAAGATGTGAATCTAGTATACAATAATCAAAATCGATAATATTAAGTTTTCCGTACTTATCTACTAGAATATTATGATGTGCATAATCATGGTGACAGAATCCCCCTTTAAAAACTTCTTTCCCCATAACTTTAAAATAATTATTCTTTTTTAATCCTGCTATACTTTTTTCTGCTCTATCTATTTCTTTTTCTATATTTTCTAAATACAACAAATCAAAATCTGATTTGTAAAACTTTCTATTTATCCTATCTTTAAAATCTAACATTTCATTTTTTCTTGTATCAAATACTTTTTCCCATGAAAACCATCCTATTCTAGGCTTCATTTTATTATCAATAATAAATCCCCTGCTGCTTTTATGAAGTTTTGCAAGTTCTTCAGCTACTAAAGATAATTCTATAAGATTATCATAATTGCTTACTCTTGATGGAATCCATTTTGTTAAGTATACATATTTATTATCTAACTTTCCATACTCTCTTCCTTGCTTATCAGCTATAAATTCAGGAATATCTGAAAAGCCATTCTTTTGAAGATGTTTTATTGCAGAATATATAAAATAAAAATGAGAAAATTCGTATTTAACTATCTTTAGGCAGTATCCTTTATCATCTGCACCAATAATCTTATAACTGTTTTTAACTTTCTCCACAGTATTTACAGCAAGTTTATAATTATCTTCTACATATTTTTTTATTTTCAAAGCATCAATACCTTTATCCATAAACTAACCACCAAATATTGTTCTCCTTATTATATGTGCTAAAATAATTTATTGTGATTTATAATCACAATCTTTCCCCTCTATTAATACTCTATAGTATATACAGTTTATTGAGGTGTTTACATGAAATTTGCTATAGATGCACGAGGTGCATTTTTATATCATGGTACTGGAATAGGAACTTATACAGATAATCTTATTTCACAAATGATAAATCTAGATTCAAAAGATGAATTCACCTTATTTTGTTCTGCAAAATATAATCCAAATTATAATAAAGATAATACACATATAATATTTTCTTCTGGAAAACATGGCACTTTCTACGAGAAATATTATTTTCCTAATAGCCTAGAAAAAAATAATATTGATTTATATCATATTCCCCAAAACGGAATTGGATTTGAATTTAACTCAAAAACAACTACAGTTGTGACCATCCATGACCTTATTCCATATATTATGCCTGAAACTGTTGGAAAGGGATATCTTGAAAGATTTTTAAGAGATATGCCGAGTATAATTTCAAATTCAGATGCTATAATTACTGTTTCTGAATACTCCAAAAAAGATATATTAAAATTTTTCAGTTTTTATCCCGAAGAAAAAATATTTGTAACTCCATTAGCTGCTAATAGTAATTTTAGACCATTAGATAAAAAGGAATGTCAGTTATATGTAAACAAAACTTACAATATAGATACACCTTATATTCTATACCTTGGAGGCTTCAGTTCTAGAAAAAATGCTTTTGGAATAATAAAAGCTTTTAATAAAATCTACAAAAGCCTAAATAAACCTTATAAGCTTCTTTTAGGTGGTTCACTTAAAGATGAAGGTAATAGAATTTTTGAATATGTAAAAAATAATAACCTTGATGATAAAATAATTTTTTGTGGATATATAGAAGATAATATACTCCCTGTTCTATACAGTGGATGTGATGCCTTTGTATACCCTTCTTTATATGAAGGATTCGGCCTGCCACCACTTGAAGCAATGAGCTGCAAAGCTCCAGTAATTACTTCTAATATTTCATCTATTCCAGAAGTAACAGGTGATGCGGCAATTTTAATAAATCCTGCTAAAGATGATGAACTTGAATCATCTATTGTTACTTTACTGAATAGTGATTCTCTTAAATCACAATATAGTGAAAAAGGCTATAAACGAAGTTTAGAATTCTCGTGGGAAAATACTGCAAAAAAAACATTAGAAGTATATGCAGAAATTATTTCATCTAAGATTAAATAAAAATAAAAGACTCAGACCTTATCTGCATTAAAGTATTAAAAATACATTCTGCATAAGATCTGAGTTTTATTATTCTGTAATTAATTTCTGTTTTATCTTAATATATTTATCATAATCTCCTATAGGTAGAGTTTTTTCTTCGACATTGCTCATAACTACCAGAGGACTTGCTCCATAAAAATTATTAATATGATTTTCTATTTCAGTACTTTTATAAGTATATAAATAACTTGAAAAGAAATCTCCTTTTTTTACGAACTCTATTCCATCTTTAGTATTTGTCATTACATATGTTATGAATTTGTCTATTAATCTTTGATTATCTGCATTTTCGCTTAATACTATTATATTTGACCCATCAGCTGAATAAAATTTATTTGTACCTGCATGTAGACTTGGAAGCATACCTGCACTCCATTGACACTTTTCTTCTATTGCTCCAATTTCTTTCATAGCATTTATAGAAGAAATTCTTGCTAAAAATTCTCCTCCATTAGTTAAATTAATTATATTATTATTTTTTAATTCATCTATTTTAGAATTTACTTTTTCTATGATCTCATCTTCTGTTAAATCATTTGTCATATTCTGCATTATGAGTAGATCAACTAAGTCCTTATAATCTTGGTCAGTAGCATTAAGTATTCTTATTGTACCACCACTTTTTTCATAAATATCTTTTCCTACTCTTATAACATCATCCCATGTATTAAAGTCAGCTCTATCATAATTATATTGCTTTAACATATCTTCTCGTAAGTAAAGAACTAAAGGTCTTGATGTTAATGGTATACCTATAGCATTCCCTTTATATTCAACCTGTTCTATTCTATATTTTGCAAAATTTTTCTCATATGTATCTAAGAGTGTATTTCCATTTTCATATGGTTTTAATTTATCCATTCCAATGTTCTCAAGAGTAAATCTATTTGCTTCCCCTATATTAGATAATTTAGTCTTTGATGTATTATCCATTAGTTCTTCTAATTCTGAATAGTTATTCATTTTAGTTATAGTAACCGTAGTTTTAGTGTTTGTCTCCATAAATTTATTAGCACACAAAGTGAGAAAATCATATGATTTATCAGTAGCTAAAACTTCAATATGTCCCTTTATCTGCTGTTCTTTCTGTGGATTAAATAAATTAATACTTATTATCCCAAATCCCAAAATTACAAAAAATATAACAGCATATTTAATCTTATTTTTCATAATAATGTTTACCTCTCTTACTTTTATACGATATTAATTAATTTATAACAATATTAAGTATAGCATAAAAAGTTCTCCGTATAAGAGAACTTTTTATATGAACTACTTCAAATATTAAATAGCAAAAAACATTATTTTCTAATAATCATCATCACAAGAATTTTCTCTAGAACACTTATTACCTATATATTTTCCTTCATAACATGATGTTTTCAATGATTCATATCTTATACATATATTATCTTTATATACTTTTAACATATATCTTTGATTTGGATATAAAGGTCCAAGTAAAAATTGACCATATTGATCAGTAAAAGTATGAGTTAATGGAACTATACCCTTTGGACAAACCTGAAGTAACTTTACAACAGCATCAGCTACAGGATCATTATCTTCATCTATAACTGTTCCGTATATTACACTTCTCTTTTCTTTTCCAATCTTAATAACTGCATCAATCTGTTCATTTTCTCTAGGGCATATAGAACAAACACTTACTCTTCCGCTCATTATCTTTACCTCCATAAGTTATTATTTATATTAATAAAATATGAAAATAATGTATTTTGGTGCATCTTTAAATAATATTATGCTTATTATCTTATTTCAAAAAAATACACTATAGATATATTTTTTTATTATATCTATAGTGTATTAATATTATTTAGCCTCTTCTAGGACAACAGTTAAATCAACAGGTTTATGATTTCTCATTACCTCTACTTCCATTGTATCTCCAACATTTTTACTATTCTTTATTTCTTTTAATTGGTCATAAGTAGTAACAGTTTTTCCGTCACATTTTACTATTATATCACCAATCTTCATTCCTGCTTTTTCAGCTGGTGAATATTCTTCAACTTCTGCAACATATAATCCTTGTTCTAGATTATATTTTTGAGATAATGAACTGTCTACAGCTCTAATTTTAATTCCAAGGTTAACCATTTGTTTTGATAATGTATCGATTTGATTTCTAACTTCATTTATTGGAATTGCAAATCCTATACCTTCAACAGAAGCATTTGAACCGCTTGCTTGAGAAGAAAGTTTCATTGAATTTATTCCAATTACCTGTCCCTTTGTATTTACTAATGGACCACCACTATTACCTGAATTTATAGCAGCATCAGTTTGAATTAGATTCATAGTTTTACCATTTCCACTATCAATAGTTCTATTACTTCCACTTACTACACCCTTTGTTAATGTATATGCAAGGTTTTTAGAAAGAGGTGTTCCAATTGCAATAACTTCTGCTCCTGGATATATTTCATCTGAATCTCCAAGCTCTGCGACAGCTGGAACTTTTGTTCCTTCAGCTAACTTTATCATTGCTATATCTTTATCTGCATCATAGTTAACTACACTAGCATTTACTTCTCTTCCATCGCTTAATGTAACTTTTATTTCTTTAGCTCCATTTATAACATGATAATTAGTTAGTATATCTCCATCTTCATTTATTATAAATCCAGATCCCATACCTTCAACTTCTCCAGTACCACCGAACATATTTATTGAACCCGAATCAGATACAGTTGAAATAATAACTACTGCTGGTGAAACTTTATTAAATGCATCCGCAGCTGACATTGCATCATCAGAACTTTGCGTAAAAGATTGTGGTACATATGTTACGTTTTTACTTACTGCAGATGTCCCTAAAACTCCTCTATTCATGGTATAGTAAGTAATTCCACTTCCAAATGCTCCTCCTGCCATTGCTACAACTACAAGTCCTGCAACTTTTCCTAAAAACTTTGCTTTTCCTTTTCTTTTAGGTTTATTATGAAAATTGTTATTTCCGTTATAATTATTTCCCCCTACAGTTTGATCCGCTTCATTAACTGGTGATGCTTCAACATCAATAAAATTATTATTTTCGTTATTATACATAAATTGGTCCTCCTATATTTATTTCTAATACTATATTTTTACGCGTTTACTACGACAGTTACTTAATAAAAAATTATATATCCATATTAAAATTAATAATATCTTTACTTTTCATCTAGAATATTATTACCTATCCTTTAATATTAGTATAAAAAAATTATGTGTCAAACAAATGACAGTAAAAAAAATCTATAGTTTATATTTGTACTATAGATTTTATAATAATATTTATTTTTTTGATAGCTTTCTAGCTTGCTTTAACACACTATTAATATCAGATATTACCTTATCTGAATTAGACATAGAATATGGACTATTGTATGCTGTATCCTCTATATAAACTGTGGTTTTGTCTTCATCCCCCATGTTCTTAATAGATATATCAGCATCATCTGTTACTATATAAAGAGGTTTGTTTTCAAATACTCCTTGATTTTGGCTATCTGATACTCTTTCATATAAGTTTCCCAACTCATTTGATATAGCACCTCTATATGTGTTCTTATTTTTAAAGCATTCAAATTCTTCTCTTTCATTTTCATTTAAATTTTCTTCAAAATAAGTATTTTCATTAGTTAACCCCATCTTATCCATTAATAATGTTAAGGAGAAATTAGATCCAAAATCCTCTATTTTACTTCTATAATATTTATTTCTAATGGTTTTACTGATATCCGTATCACTAAGTTTGCTTTCATCAATAGGCTTGATAAGAACTGCACCTGCAACAGAATCTGGATATAATTTAGCAAAATTCGTCATAACCAGGCACCCATATTCTTCTCCCACTAGAATATATGGCTCTGATGCTCCTGCTTTTTTAAGTAGTGATTTTAAAGCCTTTGCCTGTTCTTCTGGAGTCATCTCACTTTTTAAATCATTAAATCCATACCCACCTCTATTATACCTAAAAACTGATACATTATCCTGTTCCTCAACTGCCTTATATACTTTATCCCACTGATATAAATTAGTACCTATATTTCCATCAAAAACTACAGTATATTCACCAGTCCCCCTTATCTGGTATTCTAGCTTATTACCATCTATTCTTACATACTTGAATCTAGATTTGTACTTTTGATTATCGATAGTTTTACCTACTGATTGAATTATAAATCCTACTGCAACTAAAATCATTATAAAAATTATAATTCTCTTTATGACTTTTACTTTGTTTATCTTCTCTTTTTCAACAGTATGAAGACCATTAGAATGAGATAATAATTTCATAATAAAATTAACCCTCCACTAATTTTAAATTCGGCTTTGCATTTATATCGATATCCTCAGTAAATCCTGCTTCAAATTTAAAATAAGCAGCACTTCCTATCATGGCAGCATTATCTGTACATAAAATAGGAGCTGGGAATAATATTTCAATACCTCTCTTTTCACCTTCTTTTATAAGAGTTTCTCTAAGACATGAATTAGATGCAACTCCTCCTGCTATAGCTATCTTTTTAACATTCTTTCTCTCACAAGTTAAAAATACATTTGTTTTTAATACATCAACTATTGCTTTTTGGAATGAAGCTGCAACATCAGCCTTATTGACTTCTTCGCCTCTCATTTTAGCTTTATTTAAATAATTAAGAACTGCTGATTTTACACCACTAAATGAAAAGTCTAAAGTATCATCATGGAATTTAGCTCTAGGAAATTCTATAGCATTTTCATTTCCTTCTTTTGCAAGCTTATCTATTTTAGGTCCTCCTGGATATCCAAGTCCTAAAGCTCTTGCAACTTTATCATATGCTTCTCCTGCGGCATCATCTCTAGTCTGTCCTATAACTTCAAATTCTCTATATCCTTTAACATGAACTATAAAAGTATGTCCCCCTGATACAACTAAAGATACAAAAGGTGGTTTTAAATCTTCATGTTGAATAAAGTTTGCACTAATGTGCCCTTGAATATGGTTTACTGGTACAAGTGGTATTCCTGTTCCAAGAGATAGCCCCTTAGCATATTGAAGACCTACAAGAAGTGCTCCAACAAGCCCTGGTCCATAAGTAACTCCAATTGCATCTATATCTTCCAAAGTCATTCCTGCTTCCTCTAAAGCAGCCTTAACAACACTGTCTACTACTTCAATATGCATTCTTGATGCAACTTCAGGAACTACTCCTCCATATTTCTTATGAGTATCTATCTGTGATGCAATTACATTAGATAGTACTTTTCTTCCATTTACAACAACTGCTGCTGATGTTTCATCACAGCTAGATTCTATAGATAAAATTACTTTTCTGCTCATATTTTTTTAATCCCTCTTCTTAATATAAAGTTTATTCCAAAAACGTCCTCCAATATTAAATATCCTCTATAAAGTATATCAGAATAATATATTTTAATTCTTACGTTAATCTTAATAATACCCAAATATTATACTTTATATATATAATATTATCAATTTTTTGCATACTATATAGATTATATACTTTATATGATTGAATTTGAAAAATTCAAAGTTAAATTGTACAATTATCTAAAATGTATAATTATCAACAAGGAGAATTTAAATGTCAGATTACGCAAAAGTTATCGTTAAAGGGTCACCTATAACAAAATCTAATTTTAAATTACACAATGCAAACGGGCGTGCTATTTTACCTGATAACTCTGGTCAATATCATGATAGATATGCCTTATATGAACAAGAAATCGCATTAATTGCAAGAAGCCAAAATCCAGATATAGTTTTTACTGAAAGCCTTATTGCAGTGCTAAAGGTATACTATAAAAGTGAAAAACGTCATCCAGATACTATAAATATAACAAAAAGCATATTTGATGGAATCGAAAAAAGTGGACTTATAGTTAATGATGCTCAAATACGAAGAATAATTACTGAAGAATTTTATGATAAAGAAAACCCTCGCTTTGAATTGGAATTATATCCTGAAAGTAAATACAATATAAATTATTCAATACGCGAAAATAAAGAAATAAGAGAACCAATTTTATATTCTTCTTTAAAGAAAAATATATCTAGTAATTTATCAAAAGATTCATCATCTTCGAAATCATCACGAAAAACCAATTCAGTAAAGCAGGCACAAAAAAATATTTTAAATACTGCTACGACAGAAAAAATATGTAGCATTTGTAACAAGCCAATTATGACTTCTGATTTTGTAAGAGCAGATGGCGGCAAAACACTAATCTGCAAAAAATGCTTTACTAAACTATTCTAAACCTATAATTTATATATTTTAATAAATATAGCATTAATATTTTTCGTAGAAAAGTAACTTAAATTATAAACATAATTATTTTAGAAGGGACAAGAATATATGAGTGATAATTTAAATATTTTATTTTTTGGAGACAGCCTGACATTTGGCTATGGTGTTTCTAAAGAAAATTCATGGGTATACAAAACTTCTCATGAATTAAAACTAGACTATATTAATAAAGGAAAAAATGGTGATACTACCTCTTCTATGCTTTCTAGATATAATAGTGATGCACTACAAAATAAGCCTTATGTAATATTCATTATGGGTGGTACTAATGATTTGTTGTGTGGAAGAAATGTAGACTACATATTAGATAATATAGAAATTATGATAAAAGATGCATTAGCTATAAATTCTCAAGTTACAATAGGAATTCCTCCTGTTATATTTGGGGATATGGCAAATGATTTATTCTGCCCTTCACCATTTTATACTTATGCTGAAGACAAACTATCTCTACTACATAAAGAACTTATAAAATTATGTAATAAGTATTTAGTTTCATATATAGATTTTTATTCAATTCTTTTAAATCAAAAAACTTTATTTTTAGATGGAATCCATTTAAATACTCAAGGAAATCAATTAATGTTTGAGCATGCAGTTAAAATAATTAGAAATACACTCTCTAGGATGATATTACAATAAATTTAATAGTAAAAATAATTATCAACAAATTCAAAAAAACTACTGTTTCAAAAATTAAATTAACAGTAGTTTTTAATCTATCAAGTATATATAATTGAACTAAATTATAAAATTAATTATTAAAACTATAATTGCTAACTGATCAAATATCTATGTATATATTCTGCAGCTTTTTTACCACATTCATATCCATCTATATCTTTCATTCTTAATGCGTTCTCTCCATAAATTATATTTCCACATGCAAAGAATCCATCTACAGATGTCATATAATCTATAACTTTAGGCCCCTTAGTGCTTTCATCTATTTCTATTTTTAATTTCTCTATTTTATTATTTTGAGGAACAAATCCAACTGATAATATAAGTGAATCACAAATATAATTAGTTGTTTCCTTAGTATCCAAATTAATTACTTCAATTGTGTTAATCCTAACATCACCATAAATATGAATTACTTTAGTCCTTTCAACTATCGGTATATCAAATCCATCAATTATATCTGCTATTTCATCATCTACAATATCTTCAAATCTTTTTTCCATTAATACAGCATCTACATTTCCACCTTCAATAAGAAGTCTTCTTGCTAAAAGGAATCCCCACTTATCTTTTGCTGTTATAATTGCATTCTTTCCTGGAAGATAACCTTCTATATTAACTATTCTTTGAGCTTCACCTACTGTAAATATTCCTGTAAGACCATTTGTAGCAACATCTACATTTCCACTAAATCTTTCCTTACATCCCATTGCAAATATTATAGCTCCTGCTGTAACTTCCCTTACTCCATCTACAGGATTTACATATACAACTGTTTTATTAACTGTAATATCTAGTACTGTGGAATTTAAATATATATCTACTTCTGTATCTTTTAATTTATCCTTAATAAATTGTATATATTCTGGTCCAGTTACATTTTCTCCTATAAACTTTTTCCCAAAATCATTATGAATACATTGGTTCACTATACCCCCAATATATTCTTCTCTTTCTATAAGTAATATTTTTTTCAAACCTGACTCTGCTGCACCTAATGCCGCTGTCATACCTGCTATGCCAGCTCCTATTATAATCAAATCATAGTTTAACATATTATTACTTCCCTCCATGCCGTTTTATCTTATATCTTTACATGATTAACTAATAATCAGCATTGTTTAACACTAACTATTATTTACTTTCATTAATTTAAAATATTATAATACATATTATATTATACTATAATAATTTAAAGTTAAGTGGTGATACTATGAATTTAATTTTTAAGATTCTATATGACGTTGGAGTAATTGGAATTTTAACATAAATGAAGCAATCGGTGATTTTTCTCGTGATTATTCAGGCAATGTTTCAAAGCTTACTTTTTATGATAAATAAATTATTATCTTCTATTAAAACATAATATTTTTTAAAAAAGGTGATTTTGAAAAATATTATATTTTTAATCAACTGCTCTTCTATAAACTTTTAGCCTATATAAAAATTACAATTTTATTATTTAACCTCATAATTATTTATTTAAAGATTAAAATTATGTATACTAATGTATAG
>DPOH01000078.1 GCA_003539755.1 Clostridium sp. | reverse complement strand
GCGAGCATTACGAGTATCATTCATGAAATTGGTGTGCCTGCTCATATTAAAGGATATATGTATTTAAGAGAAGCTATTACAATGGTAGTAAACGATATGGAACTTCTTTCAGCTGTAACAAAGGAATTATATCCATCAATAGCTAAGAAGTATAATACAACAGCTTCAAGAGTAGAAAGAGCAATAAGACATGCTATCGAAGTAGCTTGGGGTAGAGGACAAATAGAAGCAATAAACAAATTATTTGGATACACTGTTCATAACGATAAGGGTAAACCAACTAACTCAGAATTTATTGCAATTATCGCAGACAAGCTAAGATTAAAAAATAAAGTATCATAGTATATTTTACTAGCTTTATAAATGTATGAAGGTTTAACAAGATATTGAATAATCAGTTTAAATGACTGATTATTTGGTATCTTATTTTTGATTCTATATATATTTATTATGTTGAATCTTATCACAAAAAATGGTATCTTTGTGATTGGAGTTATTTGGATAAATTACGTGGAGGGAATATTATGGGGAATAAAGCATTGTTGATAATAGACATACAAGAAGACTATACAGGTGCTAATTCAGATAAGAAGGCACGATATAGTGGTGCTGATGAATTGATAATGAGAGTTAATAAAATCATTGAGGAAAGTAAAAGAAATGGTATGGATATAATCTATATAAAGCAGGAATTTGCAGGTGCTATTCCAGTATTATTAACTAAATTATTTTCCCATGGCACTGCTATAAAGGGGAAGCCTGGAACAGAGTTTGATAAGAGGCTAAATATAATTTCTAATAACTGTTTTTCAAAATCAGTGCCAAGTGCATTTTCTAATGCTGAGTTAAGGAAATATCTTAAGGAAAATAAAATAGAAGAATTAGATGTTGTAGGGTTAGATGGGCAGTTCTGTGTTAATGAAACTATAAAAGCAGCTATAAAGGCAAATTATCATGTTAATCTTATCAGTGATGCTGTTTTATTTAAAAATGAAAATAAAAGGCAAGATGTTTTTAAAAGTCTTAAGAAACTAGGCGTTCAGATAATCTGATTATAATTTATGTGTTAAGATATCATATAGTAGTAATATTCTTCTTTTTTAAGAGTATATTTATAAAAAGGAGTGATATTATGTATTCTGAAAAGCAAGTAGTTAACTTAATACAAAATGAGTATAGGAACTTGAATGATAATAATCTATTTGATGAATGTATAAGAAAGAGCATGAATATGCTAATAAACGATTTGTATGATGAATTTGTATCTACAGAAGTTAATTGTGACCCAGATAAGTTTATAAAGACTATAAACTGCTGGTACAAAGGTAGCGTAAGGAAAGAGGATCTTAATATATTTTTAGTAGACAATGAAGTAAATTCATTTATAAAGAATTTAATCATATGGAGACGTAATTTAGAGATTAATAATTTGAGTTTTGATAAGTGTATAAGAAGTGTTATAAGATGAATCTATCATTTATTATTAATTAGATTACCTAATTAGGGTAGTCTTTTTTATTATATAAAGAAATATTAAAGTCTGATAATATAGTGATATATACACGCAATGATAATTGTAAAACTATGGTAAAAATATATGATATTATTATAGAACTATAAATTGGAGATAACATTTGTAAAAGAAGTTATACCATATGGATTTAAGAAGAAATATTGAAAAAAAGTTATGGCTGAATATTAGTGAAAATTATGAAGAAGCTAATTATTCAAATGCTATTTTAGATTCAATACATATGTTGACAGAAAATATAAAAAGTAAAACAGGATTAGAATTAGATGGTAGTCGATTGATAGAGCAGGCTTTTAGTGGAGATATACCTAAGAGTAGAATAAATAAATTCCAAACTGAATATGAAAAAAATATTCAAAAAGGTATACAGGAAATATTAAAAGGTATATATAGCTATAAGAGATCCAAGAAAAAATTGTGTGTTAATAGATATTATGAAAAATCAAATAATCATTTGCATTTCTACATGATTATTTGATTTTTGTATTTAGACTAATTATTTAGCAGTTAATTTTTATACCTATAATATCAATTATCTTATTAATTACATCTTTTGCCTCTGGTATAGGATAAACCATAAATATATGATTCATATTTGGATAAACATAAGTAGTTATATCTACATTTTGTGAATTTAATAGTTCATCGAATTTTACCGTTGAAGGATATAAAATATCATGTGTTCCAATGAATGAAGTTATTTTAGTTGTGTTTCTAAAATCGCCGTAAATAGGACTTAGTATAGGATTATCTAATGGAGTATCACCTTGCCAATATTTAACTGGAATTAAAGCTCTTTTTACTATAAGAAGTGGGTCTTGTTTTTCAGTAGCATACATTTCTGGAGTATCAAAATTCGTATCTGTACATGGAGATAAAATAATAGCATTAGAGGGCTGAGGTAGATTATACTGTTTAATTAATTGTATTAAGCCTAATGTAATATTTCCACCACAAGAATCGCCCATAATAGTTAGCTTGTTAGGGTTAGTATCTTTCAATATTGTTGTATATAAGTTTATTAGTTTATTATAAACTACTTTATAATTGTTTGGTGTCTTTGGATAAATAGGAACTATTATTTTTGCATCAAGTTTTTCTGCAAGCTTGTCTAAAAATTTCCAATGGAGCGACATGGGCTGAAAAGTCCATCCGCCACCATGAATATAGAGTATATTTTTCTGTGATTCACTTTTCTTATCGTTAATAGTAAATAATTGCATGCTTGAATAGCTTGATTCAGTTATTGTGCTTATAAATTTAGAGGAGTTGATAGTAATAGGTTCAAGTTCATTTGTATAGCGGCTTTCTATTAAATTTACTAAATCCTCCGTACCTTTTTGTCTTGCTTTCTTTCTAAATGCAGATATAAGTATCTCTATTAACCTGCTTGATAATGAACGTTTTAAATAAACTGTTTGAATACTCATTAATTTCTCCTGAAAAAAGTAATATGTATATTTTTAATGATTATTCTAAATAAATATGTATAGATATGAAGCCAAGAAAATTAGCAAGTATAGTCATTATATCTTGTATATGAATGTTATAAAATAATATGAATAGTATATAAGTACAATGTTATTATTATTAACTTATTATATTTTAGTATGTGCAGAAAAATAACATGTATAATTATTGTAAAATAAGAACAGCCTCCTTAAAAAGAGGCTGTTAAAAGTTTATTATAGTAATTCTTTTCTTAATTCAGCTGGTGATTTTGATGAAAGATATGCTGGTGGTATATCAAATACTGTACATGCACCAGTTCTTCCTTCTTTAGACATCTTATTTATAGCTCTTGCATAAGCAGTTAATACATTTGCTGTGAATTCTGGATTGCTATCTAAATCAAGAGAAAATTCTATTTTTTCTTTATTTGCATTACCAGTTACTCCAGTTCTAATTACAAATCCTCCGTGAGGCATACCTGAATGATTTTTCTTTAATTCTTCTTCGCTGATAAAATTCACTTCTGTATCATAATCAGAGAAATAATTTGGCATAGTTTTGATTGCTTCTTCAACTTTGCTGCTATCTGCACCTTCTTCTAATACTACATAACATACTCTAAGATGTTTATCTCTAGTAGTAAGTTCAGGATTTTCTCCATTTCTCACTTTGCTTAAAGCTTCTTCCTTTGGTACTGTGTATTGTTTAGCGTCTTTAACACCTTCTATTCTTCTTATGGCATCTGAGTGGCCTTGACTTACACCTTTTCCCCAGAAAGTATAATCATTTCCTTGTGGTAAGATTGCATTAGCATATAATCTGTTTAATGAGAATAATCCTGGATCCCAGCCTACTGAAATGATACTTAATGTACCAGCATTTTTTGCTACCTTATCAACATTTTCAAAGTATTCAGGAATTTTTGCATGAGTATCAAAGCTATCTACAGTGTTAAACATTTCAGCTATTTTTGGAGTTTGTTTAGGAAGGTCAGTAGCAGAACCGCCACAAAGTATCATGACATCAATTTTATCTTTATATTCTTCAATCTTTGATATATGTATAGCTTTTGATCCATCTTCCATTACAAGACCATCTCTTCTTGTAAATACAGCTACAAGTTCCATATCATCATTTTGCTTTAGTGAGTTTATAACTCCTTTTCCTAGGTTTCCATAACCAAGTATGCCTATTTTAGTTTTTATATTCATATTTACCTCCATATTAAAATATTATATATTTAATTAAATATATAATATTTTAACATATTTAAATTGGGG
>DPOH01000079.1 GCA_003539755.1 Clostridium sp. | reverse complement strand
ATCTTCTTTTTTCTTTCATTATTATGGAAATTTCAAATTGTTGACGGTAATTAATAAAAATATTACTATAAAATCTATAGATATATATCTTATCCTATATAAGACAGGATATATTTTTTTATTATTCAAAAAATATATATAAATCAATAAATAAAGGAGTGATACAATGGATTTTATCAAAGTCGCATCTGCATGCCCTGTCTCAAGAGTAAGTGATGTAGATTACAATGTCCTTAATATACTGAAATGTATAAATGATGCTGAAAAAAAAGACAGCAAATTTATCGTTTTCCCCGAACTTGCAATAACATCTTATACATGTGGAGATTTATTTCTTCAAGATCATCTTTTAAAGAAAGCTGTAGGTGGTATTAAAGAAATAGCTGAAAAAACCAAAGAAAAAGATATGCTAATTGCAGTAGGTGCTCCTATTTTAAAAGGAAGCATTCTCTATAATTGTGCTGTAATATTATTTAAAGGAACTGTTTTAGGAATAGTTCCAAAATCCTTTATACCTAATTATAGTGAATTTTATGAAAAACGTTGGTTTACTGAAGGTGTTAATATTCAAGATGATACCCTTGATTTGCCATTCCAAAAAAATATACCTTTTGGAACAAATTTAATTTTCTCTTCTAATATTGCCAAATTTGGATTTGAAATATGCGAAGACTTATGGGTTACAGTTCCTCCAAGTTCATATTTATCATTAATGGGTGCACATATAATAGGAAACCTATCTGCATCAAATGAACTTGTAAGCAAGGCTGATTATAGAAGAAGCTTAATCTCTAATCAAAGTGCAAGAACAATGTGTAGCTATGTTTATTCTTCTGCTGGTGTTCATGAATCCACTACAGATGTTTTATTCAGTGGACATTTATTAATAAGCGAAAATGGATCTATGCTTAAAGAAAATCAAAGATTCCAAAGAGATAATGAAGTTATATACAGCTACGTTGATGTCTTTAGATTAAAGTCTGAAAGAATGAAAAACTTAAGCTTCAGAGATTCTTCAAATCTTATTAACAAAAATAAGAAACCTAGTTTCATAAACTTTGAATTTAGTACTAATGAAATAAAAAACTTTGATAGATATATAGATAAGCATCCTTTTGTTCCATCAAACGAACATGAAAGAGATATAAGATGCAGAGAAATATTTAATATTCAAGCTTCAAGTTTAGCAAAAAGATTAGAACACACACATTTAAATAAAGCTGTGGTTGGAATTTCAGGAGGACTGGATTCTACCTTGGCACTACTAGTAATAGTAAAAACTTTTGAGCTTTTAGGTTTAGATAGAAAAAATATAATTACAATAACTATGCCTGGTTTTGGAACAACTGATAGAACATATAACAATGCTTTAGATTTATGTAAAGAACTTGGTACAGACCTTAGAGAAATAAATATTGTAAAAGCATCACTTCAGCACTTTGAAGATATTGGTCACGATAAAGATATTCATGATGTTACATACGAGAATGTTCAAGCTAGAGAAAGAACACAAATATTAATGGATTTAGCCAATAAAGAAGGCGGATTACTAATAGGTACAGGAGACTTGTCAGAACTTGCACTTGGCTGGTGTACATATAACGGCGACCATATGTCTATGTATTCAGTTAATCCTTCTATTCCAAAAACTTTAGTTAGATATCTTGTAAAATATGTTGCTCAAAATGAATCTAATAAAATAGTAAGCGATACTCTTATGGATATATTAGATACTCCAGTAAGTCCTGAGCTTCTACCTAAAGATGATAAGGGTGAAATAGCACAAAAAACTGAAGATATCGTCGGTCCTTATGAACTTCATGATTTCTTCTTATATCACTTTATAAAAAACGGCTCTGCAAAAGAAAGAATTGAATTTTTAGCAAAGGCAGCTTTTAAAAATGAATATAGTGAAGAAGAAATAAAAAAATGGCTTGATAAATTCATGTATAGATTTTTTACTCAGCAGTTTAAGAGAAGCGCCCTTCCTGATGGACCAAAAGTAGGAAGTATTTCTTTAAGCCCAAGAGGAGATTTCAGAATGCCATCTGACGCTCAGCCATGGTAAAATAAAAAAACAAAATTCTAAACCTTAATAAACAGTCATAAAATCTTTTATAATATTTTATGACTGTTTTTATTATTTTATCATATTCACTGAAGCATATTTAGTATTTTATTAACTCAAAACTACTTTTTCTAATGAATTGTAGAATTTTCCACAAAGTAGTGTTACAATATATGATAATAAATATTTTGGCAATAAGCCACATAGATTTGGAGGAATAAAAATGGGGAAAAAAATTGATATTGATTGGGGCAAATTAGGTTTCAGCTACATAAAAACTGAATACCGTTATATTTCATATTGGAAAGATGGTCAATGGGATGAAGGAAAACTTTCAACAGATAATGTACTTCATATAAGTGAAGCTTCTCCAGTTCTTCATTATGGACAAAGCTGTTTTGAAGGCTTAAAAGCATATAAAACTAAAGAAGGCAAAGTTCAATTATTTAGGCCTGATAGAAATGCTGTTCGTATGAATGATAGCTGTGATAGATTACTTATGCCAAATATTCCTGAAGAAAAATTTATAGACGCAGTTATGCAGACTGTAAAAGCAAATATAGATTATGTACCACCTTACGGAACTGGTGCTACTTTATATATCAGACCTATCATAATGGGTGTTGGAGATAATATAGGTGTTAAACCTGCTACTGAATATATATTCACAGTTTTCTGTATGCCAGTTGGCCCATACTTCTCAGGAGGATTAAAACCTTGTAATTTCGTAGTTCAAGATGAATTTGATAGAGCTGCACCAAAAGGAACTGGCAAACAAAAAGTTGGTGGTAACTATGCAGCTTCTCTTGAAGCTCATAAAAAAGCTGCTGAAGGCGGATATGCAGATTGTATATATCTTGATCCTGCAACTCATACTAAGATTGATGAAGTCGGTGCAGCCAACTTTATTGGTATTACTAAAAAAGGTGAATTTGTTACACCAAAATCATCGTCTATCCTACCAAGTATAACTAAGTACTCTTTACTTTACCTTGCTGAACATTATTTAAATATGCCGGTATATGAAAGAGAAGTTTTTGTTGATAAATTAGATGAATTTGCAGAAGCAGGTGCATGTGGAACTGCTGCTGTTATAACTCCAATTGGAGCTATAGATTACAAGGATAAGAGATATGTATTCCATAGTGAGACTGAAGTAGGACCAGTAATCAAAAAACTATATGATACTCTTTACGGAATCCAATTAGGTGATGTTGAAGCTCCAGAAGGATGGATTTACGAAGTAAAATAATTATTTTAAATATAAAATGGGTATGAAGTTTATTTCATACCCATTCTTATTTTAATTTATCTAAATAAGACACTGCACTCAAAGCTGCTATATTACCTTCCCCAGCTGCTTTTATAAACTGATAAGGCGCACCTACACAATCTCCAGCCGCAAAACATCCAGCAATATTGGTTCTCATCATTCTATCAACTTCAATATGATTGTTTATCATTTTTAGACCAGGAACCAATTCATTAGGTGATATACTATCTTTTAACAAAAATACGCCATCTGTATCTAATACAGTTTCTTGAAGTAACAATCTTTCGACTTTCTTTTTCCCTACTATCTTAATCGGCCTGTCTTTTATAATATTTATATTTTCTGCATTTGAATCTACCTCATAATTCCCCTCATGCATAGGAATATAATTAACTATTTTAGCTATTTCACTTACATACTCTGCATCTTTTATGCCTGACTTACTATATGAAATTATAGATACAATTTTATCTCTATATAATGGTGCATCACATGTGGCACAATACCCTACACCTTTGCCAAGAAAATTTTTTTCGCCTTCAATGGACTTAGTAAATTCAATTCCTGTAGCCAATATGAGAGTTTTTGACTTATAGCACTTATCGTTTGACATAACAGCAAAATAATCCCCCAATGAATATATAGAATTAATCTTCTCTTCATTAATCTTAATATTCATATTTTCTATATGATTTAAGAATTTTATCCTAAGCTCTTCACCTGATATCCCATAAAAGCCTAAATAATTATTTATTTTAGGCGCCTTTTCTAATTTCGAACTCAAATTATAATTACCAAAAATAATAAAACTCTTATTTCTTATTCGTGCATTTAATGCTGCTGACAAACCTGCTGGACCGCTGCCAATTATGGCAATATCATATAATTCTTTTTCATTCATAGAAATCACCTTTATAAGTTTTCTTCTATAATATCTTCTATAATATCTTCTGGTACAAATCCCACCACTTCATCTACATGTCTTCCATCTTTAAAAAATAGAATTGTTGGAAGATTACTTATTCCATATCTATCTGATATTCTTGGACTTTCATCTACATCTATATCAACAATCTTCACTTGATTATTTTTATCAGATATTTTCTCTAAAACATGATGAAGCATTTTACATGGCATACACCATTGTGCCGAAAAATCAACCATAACCAAGCCTTTTTCAAATAACACTTCTTGTCTAAAGTTACTATCACTTATATGCGATATCATAAACTTCACCTCCAAATATCTGTCTTTTTTATCTTCTATAATAATTCTATTCAATTATGTCGATTTTTGTTCAAAGTATTATAGTTTATACTATTTTAAATTTTATAATAATAAAACACTGTAGATTCTATATCCACAGTGTTTTATCACTATATAGCTGCCATTTTATGAAGTTTACTATATTCACCTTGTTTTTCTAACAATTCATCGTGACTACCTTTTTCTATTATCCCTTTACTTCCTAAAACAACAATTTCATCAGCATTCTTTATAGTAGATAATCTATGTGCTACAACTATAGTAGTTCTTCCTGTACATAATTTTTCCAAAGACTCCTGTATTATACGCTCAGTAACATTATCTAATGCAGAAGTAGCCTCATCTAAAATAAGAATCGGTGGGTTTTTCAAAAATACCCTTGCAATCGATATACGTTGTTTCTGACCACCAGATAATTTCACTCCTCTTTCTCCTATGTATGTATCATATCCTTCTGGAAGAGCTTCTATAAATTCATGAATATTAGCCATTTTTGAAGCCTTTATTAATTCCTCTTCTGTCGCATCTGTTTTTCCATATAAAATATTATCTCTAATAGTACCTGTAAATAAAAATACTTCCTGTTGAACTATTCCTATATTTTGTCTTAAAGAATCAAGAGTAACATCATATATACTCTTCCCATCAATTAATATATCTCCATTTTGTGCATCATAAAATCTAGGAATCAGATTACAAAAAGTAGTCTTTCCACCACCAGATGCTCCAACTAATGCTAACATTTCACCTTTTCTTATATTTATAGAAATATTATTTAATACTTTTTTGCCTTCATAGCTAAAATCAACATTTTTAAATTCAATATTTCCTTTTACATTTTTTAATTCAACAGCATTTACCTTATCTTTTTCTTTATCAGAATTCATAATTTCCATATATCTTTGGAATCCTGTTATTCCATTCTGATATTGTTCCATAAAGTCAATAAGCTTTTTAATTGGTTGCGTAAACATCTTAATAAACAGCATATATGCAACAAAATCACCAATATCTATAAGACCATTTAAAGTAAACAATCCTCCCCCAATAAGCCCTACATAATTTAATATATCAATTCCAAAACTAGAACCCGATCCATACTCAGCCATAACCTTGTATGCTTTTTCTCTTGCTGCCATAAATTTTTTATTCCCTTTTTCAAACTTAACTTGCTCTTCTTTATGACTTACAAATGCTTTTGAAATTTTAATTCCCGAAATACTATTTTCTAAATTTGCATTTACTTTTCCTGTTTCAACCTTTGTATCTAAAAAAGCTTTATTCATCTTTTTTCTCTGATGCAAAGTAAACCATACTATAAATGGTATAAATGCAAATATCAAAATAGTTAATGGAATATTTACTGTAAAAAGTATTATAAATGATCCAATAAGCATTACTATTGAAATAAACAAATCTTCTGGCCCATGATGCGCAAGCTCTGATATATCCATAAGATCGTTTATTATTCTAGACATAATATCCCCAGTTTTATTATTATCAAAATAACTATTAGGTAATTTTTGAAGATGATTAAATACATCACGTCTCATATCACCCTGCATTCTTACTCCAATTACATGTCCCCAATACTGCATAAAATATGCACATGCTGCTTTTACTATAAATATTATTAAAAGAAGCACTGCAAAAATACCTATCATTTTTACACTTTTATTTGGTATAGACTCATTTATTAATTCCCTAGTCATCATAGGATAGACCAAATCACATAGAGAAGCTATAAGTGCCACCACTAAATCTAAAGCAAATATCATCTTATACGGCTTATAAAATGATATAAATTTTTTTATCATAACATTTCTCCCTCCATTATTTTCACAAATAATAATTATACTTAATATTTTTTAATTAATCACTGTAAAAATATACAAACCATATTTTTTACTTATACTCATTTGTGTATATTTTTTAATTTATGTACGAATAAAAAATACATAGCTTGTATATAATTAGAATACATAATAATTATTAATAAAAGCTGGTGATATATATGTATTATTTAAAGAGAATATTCAATTTCTCCATCGCTATCTTGATTCCATTAATCTGCTTTAATTTAATAGTAAGTAGATCACATTATTCAAAAGATTTATTTAAATTTATTTTTTCTATTTTCGGACTACTTAATGTATACCTTGGTATAAACC
>DPOH01000135.1 GCA_003539755.1 Clostridium sp. | reverse complement strand
CTAATACTTTTAGATATTATGATGCCTAATATAGATGGATTCACTTTATGCAGACATATTAGAGAATTGGTTGATTGTCCAATTATATTTCTTACTGCAAATACTATGGAAAATGATGTGGTTACAGTATTGTCTATTGGTGGAGATGACTATATAACAAAGCCTTTTGGAATAAATGAATTAAGAGCAAGAGTAAAAGCTCATTTAAGACGTGAGCATAGAGAAAAAAAGAATAGTTTTACTATTTCAAACTTAAAATTTAACATGAACAGCAAAGAAATTTATTATGAAGATAAGCTTATTTCATTTACTAAAAGCGAATATAAAATATGTGAATATTTAGCTCTTAGCCACGGTCAAGTTTTTTCTAAAGAACAGATTTATGAAAATGTCTTTGGTTTTAATTACGAAAGTGATTTATCGGCTATTGTAGAACATATTAAAAATATACGTAGCAAGTTAAAAAAACTTGATTTAAATCCAATAGAAACAGTATGGGGGATTGGCTATAAATGGGTAGATTAAAAAAGGTAAAGAGTATTTCTAAGGTATTTAGATTTTATATAATCATATTTATTCTATTAGTGGCAGCACAAGTTGTTGGATTATTTATTTTTTTTCAAGTAGGAATGAATATTGGATTAATTAATCCTGCTAATTATTATGAACAGAAAATTGAAAGAAATAGAAATGAAATCGAAACTGCTAATATAGATGATTTACAAAATTATATTCCAGAAAATTGCGTGTATTTTGTTTATGATTCAAAAGGAAATATAATAAATACAAATAGAGATATTGATTTTGCAGAAGAAATATGGAATATAATATCCAATGGTAGAACCAGCGGAAAAGGATATTACTATAAGGTTATTATGCGTAATAATAATGAAGTATGTATTACAGGATACACTCTTAATGCGTTTTTTAACAATAAATATATGAATAAATATTTTCCTAATCCAGAAATATTTTTTGCACTATTATTTTTTGTTATATTCATTTTAAATATAGTAATGATTTCAAAGCAGTTTGGAAAACGCTTATCTAAGGAAATGAAAATTTTAAACAAAACAACTCACAATATAACTATGGAAAACTTAGATTTTAAGATAAACTACGGAAATATAGAAGAAATTAATGCTGTATTATCTGCATTAGATAAAATGAAGAAGGAGCTACATGATTCCTTGGAAAAACAGTGGAAGCTTGAAAATATGCGTAAATCTCAAATAAGTGCTTTAGCACATGATATAAAAACTCCACTGGCAATTATAAAAGGGAATAGTGAACTTTTAGGAGAGTTAGATTTAAACTCAGAACAAAAAATTTTTAATGATGAAATACAAAGTGAAATAAGTACAATTGAAGATTACTTAAAGATTATCATTGAAATCATGAATTCAAATAAGACTTTAAAAGTAGAAAAGAAGATAGTAGATACAGATGAATTTATAAATGACCTTATAAATACTGCCATGAGTATTTTGTCCCATAAGAAACTTCAACTTGTAAAAGAAATAGAAGAATTACCAACCCAAATAAATATTGATGCAGACTTATTGAAAAGATCATTAGTTAATATCATCTCAAATTCAGTAGATTTTAGTCCTTTAGGAAGTAAGTTATTCTTATCAGTAAAAACATATAAAAATCACATAATATTTGATATACATGATAACGGAAGAGGGTTTACTGAAGAGGAAATTAAGTATGCAAAAGAAGAGTTTTTCCAAGGTGATAAAAGCCGAAGCAATAAGAATCATTATGGAATGGGATTATATATTGCTAATAAATTTATTACTGATCATAATGGAGAACTTATTTTATCAAACTCTGAAAAACTTTTGGGAGCAAGAGTTACTATAAGACTCCCTATAAACTAACTTAATATTATCTGCCATAATGCAAAAATACACATCACTTTTAGTATATAAGTGGTGTGTATTTTTAATAAAGACTGTTTTATTATTCTACATCTGCTGATGCATTAGCTTCATCTTCATCTATGATTTTATTGAAAATTTCTTTTACTTTATTAAATGTTTCTTCATTATCTATGTTAAGAAGTTCAAAATCATCAGAATCCTTTTCTTCATGGTATTCATACATGAAAGCTCTATGTCCATCTTCACTTACAAGAGCTATGTAATATTTAGAATCAAATTCAATAATATCTATAACTTTACATTGTAAATCAGTACCATCATCTAAACTTAGATTCATTGTTCTGCCTTTATATGAGTTTTCTTTTAAATTTATCATTTTATCACCTTCCTATTTGTTTACGTTAATTATACATTAAAATTTAAAAATTATACATTAAATATTTTATTTTAAGTATTAACCATACACTATTTTATTATTTGCTTTAATGAATAAACTTATTATAATAATACATTGGAAAAAATATCCGGAAAATCTGAATAAATATTAACATTTTTTGAATATAGTGTATAATTAATTGTAACAATAAGTAAATAGGGGCTGATATTATGAAAGATATAACAATAAAATATATAAGGATAGAAGATAAACTGTTAGAACAGAATACAATTTTAAGATATAAGATATTATTTGAACCATATCATAAAATTAATAAATATACATATGATTCTCTTGATAGTATAAGCTATCATTTAGCTACATTTTATGAGAATAAGATTGTTGGGTATTCTAGACTTACCAATATAGACGGAAAAGGGAAAATAACTAATGTTTTTGTTATTAGTGAATATAGAAAGCGTAATATTGGACATAAAATGTTAATTAAACATATAGAAAAAGCAAAACAAGAAAAATTTAGTCAGTTATATTTAAATGCAAGAATTAGTACAGTGAATTTTTACAAGAAGGTTGGATTTGTAAAAGAAGGGACTTCTTATATTTCTGATAAAAGCGGATTAATGCTTCAGAATATGGTTATGTATCTTTAATATTATTAATAAAATCTTTTAAAATATTTGTCTTTGATGTATAATATAGTAAATAATATCAAAATATAGGTGTAAATAATAATTATAACTATTATGTCACTGAATATATTTAACAAATAGATATTGGGGGAATAATCATGAGAAAAATTCACAAAGTTTGGTTAGCAGGTGCAGAAACAAAAGTGAGACAATCAATATTAAAATCGATTGATCAAAGAATTGTTAATACTTTGAGTACTGATATTGAGGATGTTGATGTAAGTATTATTGATGAAGCTTTAGCATTTTCTTATTTGAATCAACCAGATGCAATTATTAATTGTTATGACTTTAATAATATTGATGAATGCGAAAAAAATCCTGAAAAAGCATATAAGATTAATACTATAGTTGCAAGAAATTTAGCTATATGTTCAAGAAGGATAGGTGCTAGATTTATTCATTTATCTACTGATAATGTATTTGGAATAGAAAATGATAAACCTTATACAGAATTTGATGAGCCAAATCCAACAAATGTATATGGAAAGTCAAAGGCAGAAGGAGAAAAATTCATAAAAAATCTAGCTCAAAAATATTTTATATTACGTACTGGTTACGTATATGATGAACAAAATAATTATGTTAATAATAGTTATGATATAAGTAGAAAGATTTCTCCTACAAGTGCTTCTGAGCTTGCGAAATTCATTATAATACTTATGAATACACCAGAATACGGAGTATATCATGCGCATAGTAAAGGTTATTGTACTTATTTGGATTTTATCAATAAATTAATGAAGTATACTTCTGAAAAAATTGATATTAATGAAGAACTTGAAAAACATGTATTTAAAAATATTCAATTAGATGATTTAATGCTAAGAATATCAAATCTTTATGAGTTTCCTACATGGGAAGAAGATATGTTAAATAACATTAAGAAAAAATAAAATATAGGGAGGAATAGAGATGGGACAAATTAATACAAAGAAAAAAATTGGTTTGACAACCTTAATATTTATCGCATTACTTTTGGGTTCGTTAGTAGGAGTAATTTTACATTATGGAGTTCCAGATGGACAAGTAAAATCATTTTTTGTAGATGGAATATTTTATATTATAGGTAATGGTTTCTTAAGAGCAATGCAAATGCTAGTTGTACCTCTTGTTTTTTGTTCATTAGTATGTGGAAGTATGTCTATTGGGGATACTAAGAGACTTGGAAAAGTTGGAGTTAAAACAATGTGTTTTTATCTTTTTACTACAGCACTTGCTATAACAGTAGCATTAACTGTAGGTAATCTTATAAATCCAGGTATTGGATTAGATGTATCGTCTCTTCAATCTGCACAAACAACGGTTCCAGAATCTAAAACTTTTGCAGATGTAATACTTGATATTGTACCTAAAAATCCAATTAATTCATTAGCACAGGGAAATATGCTCCAAATAATATTATTTTCTTTAATAGTTGGTATAATACTTGCAAAAATATCTGATGAAACTCCTACAATTGAAAAGTTTTTTAATGAAGCAAATAAGATAATGATGGAAATGACTATGCTTGTTATGAAGCTTGCACCTATTGGTGTTTTCTGTTTAATAGCAAAGACATTCTCTGGAATAGGATTTAGTGCATTCTTACCATTAATTAAATATATGCTTGGTGTATTCATAGCTCTTGGAGTACAATGCTTTGGAGTATATCTTTTACTACTTAAGATATTTACTAAGCTTAACCCGGTTAGATTTATAAAAAAATTCTTACCTGTTATGGGATTTGCATTTTCAACAGCAACATCAAATGCTACTATTCCAATGTCTATAGAAACATTAAAGACTAAAATAGGAGTATCTAAGAAAATATCATCATTTACAGTACCTCTTGGTGCAACTATAAACATGGATGGTACTGCTATTATGCAAGGTGTAGCAGTTGTGTTTGTGGCTCAAGCTTTTGGCATAAACTTAACACCTACAGATTATTTGACTGTTATAGCAACAGCCACACTTGCATCTATTGGTACTGCGGGAGTTCCTAGTGTTGGACTTATAACTTTATCTATGGTATTTGCTTCTGTTAATTTACCTGTCGAAGGTATTGGTTTAATAATGGGTATTGATAGAATATTAGACATGACAAGAACAGCTGTAAATATAACTGGTGATGCAGTATGCACAACAATTGTTGCACATCAGGATAATGCTTTAAAGATGGAAGTGTTTAATGCCGAGCAATAAATTATTTGATTTATAATAACTTTATAATAAATAAGGACTTATCATTATTTTAGTGGTAAGTTCTTTTATTTTTGCATAATCAAAACTGGCAACAAAATTATAATGTAAATTAATTAATATGATAAACTTTGATGGCAGCATAGCAAAAGTAGTATCGATACTGTATTTAATAATAGCTTTGATTGTATTATAATAATATCATATTGCCACAAATGGCAATGATATTTTATAAAGAACAGTTAACGTTATAAGGAAACACCTCTTCACATACGTTTAGAGGTGTAAGTTCGAATAGCCAAATATAAAATTTGGAACATCACTTAACTTCGAGGAACCAAATATGAAATTTGGAGTATGACTTAAGGAAACACCTCTTCACATGGGTTCAGAGGTGTAAGTTCGAGGGGCCAAATGCAAGATTTGGACTCTCACTTAGGAGGAATATATATGAAAAGGATAAATATTTTAAATGAGGATACGGCTAATAAAATTGCTGCTGGTGAGGTTGTTGAAAGACCTTCATCTGTGGTTAAAGAATTAGTTGAAAATTCTATAGATGCAAATGCAAAAAGTATTTTAATAGAAATAGAGGATGGTGGCACATCTCTTATACGTATTGTAGATGATGGTGATGGAATATATAAGGATGATATACAAAAAGCTTTCCTACCACATGCTACAAGTAAAATAAAAGAATCAGAGGATATATATAATATACATACCCTTGGTTTTAGAGGTGAAGCTCTTCCTTCAGTTGCTTCAGTAGCTAAGGTCAATTTAAAATCTAAAATTAAAGATGATGAGTTTGGTTATGAGATAAACATTGAAGGTGGAAAATTCTCAGAAGTAACACAATGTGGTATAAATAATGGAACTATAATCGAAGTACGTGATTTGTTTTTCAATGTTCCAGCTAGAAAGAAATTTTTAAAATCAACTTCTAAGGAAGCTTCCCTTATAAATGATATAATTACAAGAATTGCTTTAGCAAACCCTGATATAAGCTTTAAACTCTTCAATAATTCTAAAAAGGTTATACATACTTTTGGAAATGGAGATATAAAGGATACTATTAGAACCATTTATGGCAAGAATATAAGTGATAATATATTATATTTTGAAGAAAGCGATGACCTTGTTACTGTTTATGGATATGTAGGTAAGGAAGAAATAGCTAGGGGATCAAGAAATAATCAGAGTATATTTGTAAATAAGAGATATATAAAGAATAGAGGTTTAGCTGTTGCTGTTGAGCAGGCGTTTAAATCATTTTCTACAGTAAATAAATTCCCTTTCTTTATTCTATTTATTGAAATATATCCTGAATATGTAGATGTAAACATACATCCAACAAAGGCAGAAGTAAAATTCAATGATGAAAGAAGCATTTTTAAAAAGATATTTGGTGCAGTTCATAAATCTTTAAGGGATGAAGTATTTGATAATTTTGCTATAGAAGAAGAGGAAAAGCCAAAGGAAGTAAAATCAGCTCCATCATTTGAAGAGATAACATTTAAAATCAAAGAAGAAGAGGAAAAGGTCAAATTAGCTAATAATGCTTATAAAGCAAGTACCTCTTCTACAACTTCCTCTTCAATTGATTCTTATAATAATGTAAGTTCAAAAAATACTTATGATGATTATAAGAATAATACTCCAATAGTATCAGTCAATAAAGATACTACAGAAAAAGAAGAGGTCATTTTACCTGTTGATTTAAGATCACATAAAGAAGAAACTGACTACAGCAATAATTCTGAAGCTAAAGAATTTATCCAAGAAACTAATGAATATGAAGAATATTCAACTAATACTGATAAACAATCAAATGACAATAATTCGTTTGAGTCTAATATGAAATTGAATAATAGTGAAGATAAAAAAAACTCCTTTGATGATTTATCTGATAAGGAATCAAATGATTTGTATAATGCTGAAAATACGGTAATTCAAAATGCATCAGTTTCAAATGAAGCTTCTGTAGATAATAATACACAACCACAAGAAAAAAGAACTGCAAAATTTCCACCAATTACTATAATAGGACAGTATAATAAAACTTATATACTAGGTGAATATGATGGCACTCTTTATATGATAGATCAACATGCTGCTCATGAAAAAATATACTTTGAAAAGTATTTGAAGGAGATAGAAAATGGTGATATTATAGTTCAGCCACTTATGGTACCGAGTGTATTGGATCTTACAATGGATGATTATTCTTATTTTGAAGAAAACAAAGAAGTGTTTAAAGAAGCTGGATTTACTTTAGAGGAATTTGGTGGTACTACATTAGCATTAAAAGAGGTTCCATATTTCTTAGGTAAATTAAATCCTAAAAAGCTATTCCTAGAAATATTAGATAATCTAAAGAATCTGGGCAATGGTAAAACTACAGAAGTTAAACATAATGCTATAGCAACTAAGGCATGTAAAGCAGCTATTAAAGGTAATGATGAGTTAGATATGAAGGAAATGGTTAAGCTTGTAGAAGACTTAAGATACATAGATGATCCATTTCATTGTCCTCATGGAAGACCAGTAATAGTTAAGTTTACTAGTACAGATATAGATAAGAAATTTAAAAGAATTGTTTAATAATGAAAAATAATAAAATAAATCATTTTATATATAGTAGACAATATTAGTTCTATTGTGTTTTTATATATAAGGACGACTATAAATTGGAGGTTTACTTATGAAACAAAAACTTTTAGTTCTTGGAGGTCCTACAGCAGTAGGAAAGACAGAACTTTCTATAAGACTTGCAGAAAAGCTAAATGGAGAAATTATATCAGCTGATTCCATGCAAATATATAAATACATGGATATTGGTTCTGCAAAAGTGACAGAAGAGGAAATGAGGGGGATTAAACATCATTTGATTGATGTAATAGAACCAGATGTACCATTCTCAGTAGCAGATTTTAAAGAACATGGAGATAAAGCGCTAAAAGATATAATCAGCAGAGGTAAATTTCCAATTATAGCAGGAGGCACAGGGTTATATATTAATTCGCTTACATGTAATATGACTTTTACTGAAGCAGAAAAAGATGAAGAATATAGACTTGATCTAGAAAAGCTTGCAGATGAAAAGGGGAATGAATACATACATGCCATGTTAAAAGACATTGATCCTATAAGCTATAAAGAAATTCATTTTAATAACAGAAAGAGAGTAATAAGAGCATTAGAAGTGTATAAACTTACTGGTAAGCCTTTTAGTTCATATAATGCTGGAGAAGATTTTTATAACAGCGATTATGATGTTCATTATTATGTACTTACTATGGATAGGGAAAAGCTTTATAATCGTATTAACAGAAGGGTAGATATAATGATGGAAAATGGCCTTTTAGATGAATGCATAAAGCTTAAAAATTTAGGGTATACTTCAGATATGCAGTCAATGCAGGGGATAGGATATAAAGAAATATTATATTATCTTGAAAACAAGATATCTTTAGAAGAGGCTGTAAATATGATCAAACAAGGTTCTAGAAATTACGCAAAAAGACAGCTTACATGGTTTAGACGTGACAAAAGATGTATTTTCTTAGACAAAGATGTACTAAGTGATGATGAAATCATAAATAAAATACTAACTGATCTTGAGGCATAATTAAACTTCTTGATGACATAAACATAAAGTAGAGTTATAATTAAATTAGAATTTCACTGTGGAGGTGTATAGTTTTGATCAATAATAAATCAACTAATAATCTTCAAGATATTTTTTTAAATAATGCAAGAAAATCTAGAGTACCATTAACAATACATTTAATGAATGGTTTTCAATTGAAGGGGCTAGTAAAGGGATTTGATAATTTCACTGTAGTGTTAGATTGTGATGGCAAACAGATGATGATCTATAAGCATTCTATCTCTACAATAACACCAAATAAACCAATCTTATTTGCAGATGATGAATATGAAAATAAAAATAAATAGGCATCCGTTGCCTATTTATTTTTTGGTAATAGTTACTATATTTAATAGTTAGAGCTTTAAATTATGAGGCTTTAACTTTTGAATTGTATATAAAAAGTAGTTACATGAAGGAGAAGCAAAAAAACATGTTAAAAAAGACAGAAGAATTTTTAAAGAAAAACTATAATATTAGCGACAAGACTTTTGAGATATATAGACAGGCCATTAATGATATAGACGAACAATTCAAAGAATATGACATGATAAGAGAATTCAATCAATTAAAAGTCTTAAATGCATTCCAGGAAGAAAGAATAAGTGATTCGCACTTTACAAATACAACTGGATATGGTTTAGATGATTTAGGACGTGATGCTCTTGATAGAGTATATGCAAGAATATTTAGAGCTGAAGCTGCATTAGTAAGACCTCATATTGTAAGTGGTACTCATGCAATAGGATGTGCTATAGCAGGTAATGTAAGACCAGGAGATAAGATATTATGTGTATCTGGTATGCCATATGATACTTTACTTGGTGTTTTAGGTTTATCTAAAAAGAAAAACCCAGGATCATTAGATCAATATGGAATTACAACTGAAGTAGTAGAATTAGATGAAGAAGGCAAATTCCAATTTAATCTTATTAAAGAAGCCTTAAAAGATGAAAGCATAAAGCTTATACATATACAAAGAAGTACAGGATATGCTTCAAGAAAATCATTCTTAGTATCTCAAATAGCAGAAGTTATTGAACATATAAGAGAAGTAAGAAAAGATGTAATAATATTTGTTGATAACTGTTATGGTGAATTTGTTGAAACAACAGAACCAACAGAATTTGGAGCAGATATCATGGCTGGATCACTTATGAAGAACATAGGTGGCGGAATAGCACCAGGTGGTGGTTACATAGTAGGTAAACAAGAATATGTTGATGCGGCAGCAAGCAGAATGACTGTACCAGGTGTAGGTGGTGAATACGGAGCTACTTATGGACTTATGAGAAGCTTCTATCAAGGATTATTCAGTGCTCCTCATGTTACAATGGAAGCAGTTAAAACAGCTATATTTACAGCTAGAGTAATGGAAATAGCAGGTTTTAAAGTATTCCCTAAATCAACTGATAAGAGAACAGATATAATTCAAGCTATAGAATTTGGTGATCCAAAGAAATTAGTTAACTTCTGTAGTGGAATACAAGCGGGATCTCCAATAGATGCGTTTGCTGTATGTGAGCCATGGGCTATGCCAGGATATGATAGTGAAATAGTTATGGCAGCAGGAGCATTTATATCAGGTTCTACAATAGAATTATCAGCAGATGGTCCAGTAAGAGAACCATATATAGCTTATATGCAAGGCGGATTAAACTTCGACCACGGTAAGATTGGTGTACTTATAGGATTAAGTAAAGTATTAGAAGTTCATAATAATTAATTGTTAAAAGTACATGTATAAAAAATAGCAGGGTAAGCTTAAAGTTTATCCTGCTATTTTTATATCTAAATTGTCCTAGTGCTTCTTTACAATACTTGATTTTTAATAAATAGTTAATATAATTAATTCCTTATTTTTATATAAAAATATAAAAAGCACGCAATATTGTCATAAAGAAAGATTGCGTGCTTCTAATGTTTATTATAATCAGTTATTTTTGTATTTCATATACTTGTTGAAATAATACTATTGTTTTTAATACGCTCTATATATACCAACAAGCTTTCCTAAAATCGAACAATTATCAACTATAATAGGATTCATAGTATCATTTTCAGGTTGAAGTCTTATATGATCTTTTTCCTTATAGAATGTCTTTATAGTAGCACTATCATCAATTAATGCTACAACTATTTCTCCATTTGCTGCATCGTTACATCTTTCAATTATAGCAAAATCTTTATCATTAATGCCTGCTTTTATCATACTTTCTCCAGAAACTCTAAGCATAAACAGTTCTTTATCGTGCTTAATAAAATTAAGTGGTAGGGAGAAAGTGTCTTCAACATTTTCTGTTGCTAGTATTGGTAAACCTGCTGTAATCTTACCAACTATAGGTATATTAATCATTTCAGTCTTTGGAGTTGAAAATTCTGCTATTTCAAGTGCTCTTGGCTTTGATGGATCTCTTTTTATAAGACCTTTCTTTTCTAGTCTTTTTAGATGGCCATGCACAGTTGAAGTTGATCTTAGTGATACAGCTTCACATATCTCTCTAACTGATGGAGGATATCCTTTACTTTCTGTATAAGATTTTAAAAATTCGTATATTTCTGATTGTTTATCTTTTCTCTCTGCCATCACACACACCTCTCTATTCATAGTATAATTATATCATATAAAATAAGCTATAGCAAACCTATGTTCTATTATTTATACTTCCAAATATTTCTGTATAATTATAGATTTTTAGCATATTAACAGAATTATATACAGCACTATAAACAATTTGTTTCTTAAGTATTATTATTAAATTAAAATATAGTAAATTTAATAAATATATCATTATTATGAATATTTTTAACAGGAAAATGGTCATTTACTTAAATAAAATTAAATGATATACTTATTCAGGTTTTTAAAATAAAAATATAAATTATAAAAACTATGCAATTGATAAACGAATATTTTGTTTATGTAAAACACGAAAGGATAAGGTGAAAATGGTGATTACTATAGGTGCTATGATAGGTGCAGGTAAAACTAGTTTAGCAAAGCTGCTTGGAGAACATTTTAATACAGAAGTATTTTATGAAAGTGTAGATGACAATCCTATACTTCCATTATTTTATACAGCAAGCGAAGAAGAGATACAAAAGCAGAGATATCCTTTTTTACTTCAACTTTGGTTTTTAAATACAAGATTTAAAAGTATTAAGGCCGCACTTACTCACAAAAATAATATTTTGGATAGAAGTATATATGAAGATTGGTATTTTGCAAAAGTAAATAAGGATTTAGGTAGAATATCAGATTTAGAATTCAGTATGTATGAAGGTTTATTAGAAAATATGCTTGAGGAATTAGATGAACTTCCTAAACGGGCGCCTGATTTAATGATATATCTTAGAGGAAGCTTTGAAACTATTCTTAAAAGAATAAGAGATAGAGGAAGAGGGTATGAACTTGATGATAGTTTAGTTGATTATTATAAAATACTTTGGAATGGTTATGATGAATGGGTAGCAAAACATTATGATGCTTCTGAAGTTTGAATAATAGATATAGATCAATATGATTATGTGAATAACAAAGAAGATGCAGATAAAGTTATTAAAATGGTTGAAGAAAAGTTAAATGAAATAAGAGGCTAATGGCATTATAATAATTTCTAAAATACTAAAGAATAAAACTTTTATATATTTTATTTGACTAAAACAAATTAATCTGTTAATATGTAAAGATGACTTTATTTTAACAGAATTGAGGTGCATTAAATGGGTTATAAATACACAGATGATGATTACTGTGACATATATGAAAATAAGATTTGCGATAATTGTGGGAAATGCCTTGAATTAGAAGGTATTGATACAAAAGCAATTAGAATAGAGGATATTGCTAAAACTCAAGAAGAAAATTCTGTTCTTGAAGAGGAATTTTTAGAAGACCTCAAAGCCTCCCTTGATGAAGCTGAATTAGAAGAAATAGAAGAAGAAAACATGAATTTAGATGAAATCTATAAAAAGTTTGGTACTTCATTAAATAATTCAGATGACTTTAATGATGGTTTAGAAGAGGATATAGATGAAGAGTACGAAGATGCTTTTGATCATATGGAATATATAGATGAAATAGCCGCTCTTAGTGATATTGATTTTGAGGAAATGACTGAAGAAGTATATCCTGGAGTAAGAAGATTTATTAAAAAAGAAATATAATTCAAATAAAAACAGTGTGGTATAACATCATGCTGTTTTTTCAATATATAAACATCCTACAAAAATAAAACTATAGTTTATGAATAGTTTTTATTAATATAGATAAACTAATTTTGAAGCTTAAATTTATTGGAAAGGGTGATATATATGAAACGCAAATCTATTTTAGCCTTAACTTGTACTGTGCTTTTAGGAGCTAGTTTATTATTATCAGGCTGTGGAGAATCTGATAGGAATGAAGCTAATAATGCTACAGATAATGGTAATAATGCAATACAAAATCTTAGTGAAAATACAAATGAATCAGATCAAGCAGTGAAAGATGGAGTAGAAAGTGTTGGAGATCAAATAAAATACTCTGCAGCCAACTTTAAAGATGATATTGTAAATGCAGGTTATGAAGTTGGAGATTATACGGGTGAAGCCAAAAATTATTTTACAGGCAAGGAAACAAATTACACTCTAGATAATGATGTGGTACGTGTTTATGAATATGATAATGCTGCAGATTTAGATGCTGATATAGCAACCATTTCAGCAGACGGAACTACTATAAATAACAATGCAGTATATACTACAAAACCATATTATTATCGAAAAGGCAACAGTTTAATAGTGTATGAAGGAAATAACCCAACATATGTTGATAGATTCGGAACACTTTATGGGTCACCAATATTATAAAATTTAAAGCTTTAAATTTACTTCATGGTATATTTTACATAACAACACCGAATGAATATGTATTTATTCGGTATCAAATCAAATACAATGGCGAAATAAGAGTTTTATACCTTGTTTCGTCATTGTATTGTGATTATACTTAACTATACAAAACTTCTCAATAAGCAGGAGAGTGTTTATAATTTGGATAGAGGATTTGATTTAACAGCTTCTCTAAGGTCATCATCATCAACGTGAGTATAAATTTGAGTTGTTGATACATTTTCATGTCCCAAAATACTCTGTAAACTTCTTATATCAACATTTCCATACTTGTACATCAAAGTTGCAGCAGTATGTCTTAATTTATGTGGAGTATATTTTTCATCAGTGTACCCAGCATTTGTTATATGTTTTTTAATCATGATTTCTACTGTACGTTTATTTATTGGAAGATGTCTTGTAGAAAGAAATAAATACTTTTTGCTTTCTTCAGAAGCTTTAGAAGTATCACGTACAGCCATATAACTTCTTATAGCCTTTAAACACGCTTCATTTAAATAAACAGTCCTTTCTTTATTACCTTTTCCTATGATAGTCAAAGTATCTTCTCTGATTTTATCAATTTGAATGCCACACAATTCAGATAAACGCATTCCGCAGTTTAGAAATAATGTTAATATACAGTAATCACGCGCATAATTTTTATCTTCTTTATTTAAGGATTTAAGTAGATGAATACTTTGGTTTAACGTCAAGTAAATAGGATGACGTTTGTTTATTTTTGGAGATTCAAGTTCTAGTGTTGGATTCTCATTTATAATCTTAGCTTTTCCGTGTAAAAATTTAAAGAAAGATTTTAATGTGGCAACTTTTCTAGCCCTTGCATGAGATCCGTTATCTCTATATTTTTCTGTAAATGATAAGAATGCATATAAGTCTCTTAATTTAATGCTTCTTAAAAAATCATCATCAATATCATTAATCTTTATCTCATCAAAATCAACTTTATCCTGATCAACTTTTCCTCTGTATACCAAAAGGAATCTAAAAAATAACATCAAGTCGATTTTATAAGCATAAATTGTATTTTCAGATTTACTCTTAATTGTTTCTAAATAATTTATGAAATCCACCATGCATTCTGGAAGATCATCATTGTGTAATACTTTAATATCATATTTCATTTTCTCACCTTATCCATTTCGTTTCTTTCAAGAAATAATGTCTTGAGCATCATATCTATATTTCTATATTGCAAAAATCCTCTAAAGCGGCTTAAACACTTGCTTTAGGTCTATTATATCAAAAAGTCGATTTTATTGCAATTATTTCGTTAAATATACATTTAACGAAATTGTATTCTGAGAATGAAAGAATTTGTTATTGATTTTGGGTTCCAAATGATAGCGTTGTGA
>DPOH01000160.1 GCA_003539755.1 Clostridium sp. | reverse complement strand
AATTTAATACTTCTATCACTTTTTACATCGTCTTTTACAGGAGCCTCCAAATAAGGTATTTCTATTCCCTTTTCCTTTAGCATTTCATCTAACACTTGGGTCATTACTCCTGGTAACGTATCAGTACCTTTATCATTTAAATCTGGTTCCATTGATTCTGTCTTATATTTATTCATCTTATGCTTTCCCCAATAAATACTACAATTAGGGCTTCCCTGAACGCCAATGTAGCACAGAGGAGTATTTCTATTATTTCTAAGTTCACATATCATATCAACATAATTTTCAAGTTCTTTTCTACAATGCTTTCTAAAAAAAACATTATCATATTGCATTCTACCCTGAGGATTTCTCATATATCCCATAGCAGTAAATTCTGGACATGGCAGCTGTATTATACTAACATTTTTACTTAGGAAAAAATCTACAACTTTTCTTATAAGCTTAAATCTTTTTCCTAATAAATGTACCCTTGTTGATGGATTTAATAGACAATGTGATACTATAATAAAGTATCTAGGTTTTCCAGACATAAAGATCCCTTCTTTTGTATAATTTATTCAAATTTTTTCTCCTATGTCTTAAAAACACATAAATCTTATACACATTCATAGTTAGCACACTTTTATTATCTACTAATACTTATCTTTAAATTCCTTTTTTATTATGAGAAAATCTTCAAGGTCATTTAAAAATTGAAATAATAAAGCTCTATTTTCAAATTCTCCCCTATCTCTAGGAAGCTCCATTTTTTTATATTCTTCTCTTAATAAATTTATCTTTTCTATAAGCTCACGACAGTCATTATCAGCATATATATTTAATGCTACATTATGAGTAAATTCCGATAGCATTCTAGTTTGATTATACGTCATATAAAACCTTGAAAAATGCTTTTTCATCCTTTTTAATGTATCAAATTGAGCAATTCTCATATCTACATAATCCAAATAAAATTTATGGCTTTTAAACAAATAATTCATTGAAATTTTTTGTGCCATTTCTTTTGTCTTTATAAGAATTTTTTCAGTATCCTCAAACACTTCTTTTTCTTCTATGGGTAATTCCTGTGTAACCAAACTCAGTGAAAAGTCTGTCAATATTAATTTATATTGTTCTTCAATTTTAATCCTATTATTCTCATAATCTTCATCCAATGATGCACCATATAAATTGAATAACATTGCGACTCCAACTCCAACTATTGTAAGTAATATTTCATTTAGTATCCATAAAGCATTAATATTACTACTGGTTAATAAATGAGTAGATAATACTGCTGCAGGCACCATTCCTTCTACAATATTAAATTTAATTGTAAGTGGAATGAATATCAAAAGAAATAAACCAAACACCACAGGATTGTTTCCTAGCACAATATATAAAACATAAGATAATAATATTGCAATAACAGCTGCAACTATTCTTTTTATACTTATAAATACAGCTTCTTTTTTAGTATCTTGAATACTTAAAATTGCAATTATACCTGATGTAACTCCAAACTTTATTCCAAGATAATTACAGATAAATACTGATATAGTAGCAGATAAAGCCATCTTAAAACTCTTTGACTGTAAATACTTAATCATTTGTTTCTCCTGTTAATTAACAAGTATACTTCTATACTATTATATTATTTTTCTTTGCATAAATATATATGTTAATGTAGAATTTATTATATTAATAATATTTTAATCAACACATTTAAATTCATACAAATACACTTTGATATATTGAAAGGATATATAATGACTGAACAAGATTACGAAAAACTTCTTAATATAAAAACCATGGGTGACCAGAAAGTATTCTATGACTCTCTTCATTATCACAGATATGAGCCAACTTCATACAAATGGCTTAATGTATTATGTGAAAACTATGATTTTAACTCTAAGGATAACGTTGTGGACTTTGGTTGTGGAAAAGGCAGGCTTAACTTTTATCTTAATTACTTTTTTGATTCTGCTGTGACAGGAATTGAAATGAATAATTATTTTATTGAATTGTGTAATGACAACAAATCCTCTTACTTAAAAAAGACTAAAAAATCTTCAAAAAACATCAACTTTATTAACTGTCTTGCTCAAGAATATAAAGTGGACAAAAAAATAATAAATTTTATTTCTTTAATCCATTCTCTTCACAAATTTTTATAAGTGTTGTAGAAAATATTCTTGATTCTATATATGAAAATCCTAGAACAGTAGATTTAATATTATATTATCCTGAAGATGATTATATGTATTACTTAGAAAATTATACATGCTTTGAACTTCAAAAAGAAATACCTATGCCTGTATTATATGAAAAAGATGACAGACATAAGTATGTTATATATAGAATGGAGTTTAGTTAAAATCTTATATTCTAAGACATGAATTACTCTATTGAATTAATGATAGTTGAAAGTCAAACTGTAAATTTATACAAAAATATTTTTTATATTTAGTTTAACCATTCAACTATCATTTTTAGATTTTAGCCCTCTCAAAAATCACTACCAGCTAAATATCCAGTAGAAAATGCCATTTGAAGATTATATCCTCCTGTTTCAGCATCTATATCTATTACTTCTCCTGCAAAGAATAAATTATTGATTATCTTTGATTCCATATTTGAAGAATTTATTTCTTTCACACTTACGCCCCCACTTGTTACCTGAGCTGCTTTAATAGATAAAGTTTCTCTTGCTGTAAGTTTCATGGATTTTATATAATCTATAATCTTATTTTCATCTTCTTTCTTTAAATCACTTGCCTTAACTTCTGCTAAATCAAGAAGACTAAAGATTTCCTTTAAGAAATTCTGTGGAAGCGTTCCTTTTAAATTATTAAGTACAGTTTTTGCTGGATTACTTCTTATAACATTCGACAATTCTTCTCCTGACCTATCTTGTAAAAAGTCTAAATTCACCTCAACTTCACCATCAGCCAATGCTTTATTTATATATGATGATAACTTTAATACAGCCGGCCCTGAAATTCCAAAATGAGTAAATATCATATCTCCTGTTTTTTCATATTTCTTCTTTTTCACTTTCGCAGATATAACAACGTCTTTCATTGATACACCTTGAAGACCTTTTATAAAATCTTCTTTTATAACTAATGGTATTAATGCTGGATATATAGGAGTAATTGTGTGTCCATATTTTTTTAACACCTCATACATAGAACCATCTGATCCAGTATTAGGAAAGCTTTTTCCTCCCGTAGTCACTATTACTTTATCTCCCAAAATTTTATTTCCACTTTCAGTTACTACACCCTTAACAATATTATCTTCAACTATAATATCAGTCACTTTAGTATTGTATTTAATTTGAACATTGCTATTTTTCAAATCATTTTTAAACATCTCTATTACTTCATCAGCTCTATCGCTCTTTGTATAAATTTTTTGATCAAGCTCTTCTTTATATTCAAGTCCATGCTCATTTAAATACTCAAGCATTGAATAATTTGAGAATGTATATAACGCACTATATAAGAACTTCTTATTATTAACTATTTTATCAAAAAACTCTTCAATATCTCTATTATTTGTGATATTACATCTTCCTCCACCAGTAAGCTTAAGTTTTGCACCAATTTCATTATTTCTTTCTATTAAAATAACATCATTATTTTTTGCACTAATTATTGATGCCATTATTCCAGCTGGTCCTCCACCGACAACTATAACCTTTGCCATAAAAACACCTTCCTAAGTTTCATTTGTTTCTTATGATTATAACATAAAGTTATTTTAGTTTATAGTTATCACCTGTATACATACTCTCATCTGAATATTTATTCTATTAATGATAAAAACAGCTTATTTATTTCGAGATCAATACCTTTATTTTATCTATCTGCTATAGATTTTAAATTTTCCGTCTTTTCTTTCAATCCATTCGTCAAGCTTGAAGCTTCTTGAGTCATATCTTTAAACTCTTCAGCTATATTAGTACATTCTTCTGTCATAGCCGTTGTTTCTTCTGCCACAGATGAAATTTCATTTATTCCTTTAACAATATCTTCATTTGATTCAACAATATAGTTAACTTCTGAATTAATTTCATGAACTTTACTTATAATATCTTCTGTATTTTTCTCAATATCTCCAAATATTTCAGTAGTTCTAAGTATCAAATCATTTTGCTTTTTACCAGCTATACTAAGATCATCAAATGCATTTGATGAATTATATAGTTTATTTTGTATGTCTCTTGTAACTTCCATAACATTTTCTATTGATTTTGCACTCTGTTCTGCAAGCTTTCTTATTTCTTCTGCTACTACTGCAAATCCTTTACCAGACTCCCCTGCTCTTGCTGCTTCAATAGATGCATTAAGCGCTAAAAGATTAGTCTGTTCAACAATTTCTTCTATAGTATTTGTAATTGAAACTATATTTTTAGATTCTTCATGAAGAGATTTCATGATATTTTCTACATATTTATTAGTTTCATTTACAACTTCTGATTGATTTATAAGTTCATTAATTATACCTTTACTCTCTTTTATAACTTCATCAGTATTATTAGATAAAATATTCATATCATTTGTAATATAAGCTGCCTGTGTAAGTTTTTCTTGAATAGTTTTTGACGACTGTACTTGCATTTGTATTATTTCAGTATTTCTCTTTGAACCATTTGATATTTCGCTTAACGATTCTTTAAGTACATTAGATTGTTCTGATATATTATTTATAATTAGAGATACATTACCTGTATTTTCATCAATAGTTTCATTTAATCCCCTAACTTCATTTAGTATATCTTTTTGATTTTCACTACTTATATTTAGATTCTTTAAGTTTTCCTTATTAGTTTCATTAAATCTCACCAAAATATCAGCATTTGAACTTACTACAAGAACAAATATAATTGTGGTCATAACAGCAACTCCATAAGCAGAAATTGTTTCACTATCTATATGCCCTTTACTATTATCAATAAATATTTTAACAAATATGACTATAAGTGAAACCATACCCATGCAGAATATTTCTTTTTTTCGCGCATATAAAGTATATATTGCCAAAAGCGGAAACATAAGAGCAAATGAAGCTATATTATTATTTCCAGTTATAAGAAGGTAACCACATATGAATGAATATCCTACAAATACAATATATTTTATCATTTTATCTTCTTTATTTTTTCTATACAAAATGATACTTGATATTGTCATTCCTAAAAGAACCACTAAATTAATCATCAGCTCTATGAATGTTCGTTCTCCTTTAGAAAAAGAAAGTATTAAACTTAATCCATTCAAAATAGTAGTTGGTATTATTACTCTTACTAAATTTAAATTTCCTATTTGATTTAAATTCATGCTATTATTATTTATTTTTTCCCTCACTTTTTGTCCCCCTATTTTCTTTTTCCAGTTATATGTCGAGCTTTTATTTTTTAACTTTAGTTTTAAATTAAACTTTATTTTTTAGCCTCCTTGCTTATTGCTATGTCAAATTTAGTCTAAAAACAAAAATAAAAAACACCTTAGGAATAAAGTATTTCTACTCTTTCCTAAGGTATTAATTAAATATTACTCTACTTTGCAGTTATATACCCACATGCAGTTAAATATTCAGCTGATAAAACTCCGCCACCTGCTGCTCCTCTTAATGTATTATGTGAAAGACCTACGAATTTATAATCAAAAATTGTATCTTCTCTAAGTCTTCCTACTGAAATTCCCATT
>DPOH01000339.1 GCA_003539755.1 Clostridium sp. | reverse complement strand
GCCTTTAGAGTGCATTAACAAAAAATAATTATTATTTTACTAGTTTAAAAAATAAAGTTTTCTTTTAAATTAAGTTATATTGTAAAATTTTATGTATGAATAATCATATTATTTTTAGACAATTATTTTCCCCACTCTTTATTCCTATTCTCAACATATTGACTGTTAAAATGTTTGTTATTATAATTTATTTTAATAATGCGTAAACAATATCTATTTGTTTCACAATCCTGAATATTAATTTTTTATATACGAAGGGATGGGAAAGCAAATGAAAGTAATTGTATTAATGTCAACACCTGAAAACTTAACATTAGATGATATCTATAATGCATGGCATAAACTAGATAATTTAGATCATGATCTTCAAATCAAATATGTTCTATTAGATAAATCTACAACTTACGAAGATAGATTAAAAGCTATAGATTCTGATGCTGAAGCAGTAATTGGATTATTTATAAAAGATAATGTAATAACTAGAGAATTTCTAAATGAACATCCGAAGTTAAAGTATCTCTCAACTCTCGCTCATGGTTTTGGAAAGTATGACTATGAAGCCACAAAAGAAAGAAACCTAATATTAACCAATACAATCTACGGCGATTCTACTATTGCGGAATACGGTTTTGCACTTCTATTAGATATATGTCATAACATTGAAATCCACAACAACTATATAAAAAATGTATATTTAAATGATACTTCTAAAAATAAGAAATATACAAAGACATTTACAAGACAAATAGAGCTATACGGAAAGACAATGGGAATATGGGGGTTAGGCAATATAGGTTACTGTACAGCAAAGATAGCTCATGGTTTTGGTATGAGAGTAATAAGTTATAGTAGACATAAAAAAACTGGTGAACAATATGACTTTATAGAACAAGTTTCCTTAGATGAATTATTAGAACAATCTGATGTAATTTCATTAAATACACCTTTAACTGCCAATACAGAAAATATGGTTAATAAAGAAGTAATTAACAAAATGAAGGATGGAGTAATATTAATAAATACAGCACGTGGTAAATTGATAGTTGAAAAAGACCTTGTTGAAGCTTTAAATAATGGTAAAATATATGCAGCAGGATTAGACGTTATAAGAGATGAACCTCTACTAGAAAAAGTGCCTATATTAGATTGTCCAAATGCAAAGATTACAGGACATATAGCATGGTGTACAAGAGAATCTAGATTTAGAGCTATACAAATGGCTATAGACAATTTCAATTCATATTTAAATGGCAATCCAGTTAGCGTAATAAATGAATAATTTAAATATAAAAACTCCTAAGTTTACTTTGATAGGTTAAACTTAGGAGTTTATTATGTCCTTATTTACATTTATATAATCATATTATTCTACTTAACCATACATGGTGTTATAACTGATTAAAATCAACTTTATCATATATTTTTTAATCTACTTTCATTCAAAATAATCCATAGGAATTATTAATATTCCCATGGATTATTCATTAAAACTATTTAGATTAACCAACTGCATAAAAGCTTTCCTTACCTGCCAACTCTCCTTTCTCAACAATATCTTTAATAGCACTTATAACTGCCTCATTTTGTTCCATTGTTCCAACAGAAATACGGCTTACTGGAAAGTTTCCTCTAATTATTATTCCATATTCCTTTAGCTTTTCAGCTAATGCAAATGCATCCATCCCTGTATCTGTATAAACAAAGTTAGTCTGAGAATTCCATACTTTAAAGCCTAACCTTTTTAATTCAGTAATTAAGTAATTACGACCCTCAATAACACTATTTCTAGTCTTATTAAAAAACTCATAATCATCCATTGCTGCACATGCTGCAGCATAAGCAAGACTGCTTGTGCCATAGTTTCCACTTATTTTCATCATAAGATGAGCAGTTTTATTGTGAGCTATGCTATAGCCTATTCTTATACCAGCTAAACCATATATTTTTGAAAAAGTCCTAAGTACAATAACATTAGGCTTAGTTACTGCATATTTTGCCATACTCTCATAACCTGGCTCATTTATAAATTCAAAATAAGCTTCATCAACTATAACCATAATATTTTCAGGCACTTTATTAATAAACTCAACTAATTTATCGTGATTTAATATAGTACCAGTCGGATTGTTAGGATTACATATCCATATAAGTTTAGTCTTATCACTTATAGCATTATACATGCCATCAAGATCAATCTCCATTGTTTCTTTATTAATAGGTATCTCTATTGGAATTCCTTCATTTTTCATAGTAATAAGCTTATATTGTGGATATGAAAGCTCTGAAAAAATAACTTCATCTCCCTTACAAATAAACATTTCGCCTACTAAATTAAGCTGTCCACTTGCTCCAATAGTAATTATGAAATTATCGCTTGAGAAATTTCTAGTATTTTCAATGGTATATTTTTTAGCCAGTTTTTCCTTAACTAAATCGCCACTTCCTGGATAGCAGTTTCCTTTAGAAACAGCATTAATTATAGCCTCTACAGCCATTGGAGATACGCCTATTTGATTTTCATTGGCTGAAAGTCTGTATACAGTATCAAGATTATATCTTTCCTTAACACTCTCAATTGTATCTCCTCCCATCATATAAGGTGGTAGTGCTTTTATTCCATCTTTAATTAAATTTTCAATCATAAACTTTTCCTCCTTTTTATAAGCTTTTTTACAAAAATCATATTAACTTCCTTATTCAGATCAGGTATATTTAATAGGTTATACCTGATCACTTTTTATATTTATTTACTTAATATCTGCATAAGTAAAGTCAAGAGCACCATTTGCCGGGATGTATGAATATCCTGTTATCTTAGGATTGATTAAGTTATAAGCTTCTAAGGAATATAATGGTACTAAATAAAATTGTTTACCTATTAATTCTTGTTCAGCTTGGTGTAGAATTTCATTACGTTTTGCTGGATCTTTCTCTGTATTAGATTGAGCCATAAGCTTATCAAACTCAGGATCATTTACACAGTTATCATTATAACTTGAATTAGAAATATGCATTGAAAGATAAGTGTATGGATCAGAGAAATCAGCAGTCCAGCTCATACGACATAAACCAAATTTATGTTCACGTCTATCAGCTATATTTACCTGCATTTCTTGCGCAACTAACTCTACATCAATATTTAAATTCTTCTTTAATTGAGCCTGTACGCTTTGAGCTGTATCAGAATCAATTTCTACATTTGGATACATATATTGAATCTTAGGGAATCCTTCACCATTTGGATATCCTGCTTCTGCTAAAAGTTGTTGAGCCTTAGCTACATCTTCTTCAAATAATGGATCTGTTTCTTCTACCCATTTCTTGCCTGAAATCTTACTTATCATATTCTTAGCTACAAAGTTTGTTGTAGGCACTGTATTACTTCCAACTGCTTTACAAACTTCTTCTCTATTTATAGCTAAATTTATAGCTTGTCTTACTTTTGCATCATCGAGAGGTTTAACTGTAATATTTGGATATAAATACTTAGTAGTTATTAATGGAGAAGTTACAAAATCTTCTTTTCCATTATATTGATCTTTAATATAGTAAGGTAAATCAGTAGCAACATCTACTTCTTTGGTTTTATATGCATTAACTTGTGCTTGTTGATCATTAATCATCTTGAATGTTATTTTATCAAGATTTATTTTATCCTTATTCCAGTAGTTTGGATTTTTACCTAGTACAAAATATTGTTGAGGTACATATTCTATTAGATTATAAGGCCCATTACCAACACTAGTATCTGGTTTCTTATCCCATCCTGAACCTGTTTCTGTAGCATATTTAGAACAAGATGGCTTAAATACTGGTAATCTTAATAAATCTATAAAATACGGACAAGATTCCTTCAAATCAAATTCTAATGTATAATCGTCTACTGCTTTTACCCCTAATGTATCTGCTGTAGCATTTCCCTTATATATTTCTTCTGCATTCTTTATACAAAATAGAAAATCTGAATATCCTGAACCACAAGTAGGACTAAGTGCTCTTGTTATAGTATTAATAAAATCTCCTGCTGTAACAGGTGTGCCATCTGACCATTTAGCATCCTTTCTTAACTGAAAAGTAAATATTGAATTATCATCATTAACATCATAAGATTCTGCTGCTTTATAAATCGGCTTTCCTTCTTTGTCATAAGAAACAAGTTCATCTAATGCATATGTCTGATATGACCAATAAGTATATGAACTTACACCTGCTGGATCTAAAGAGCCTGTTTCTGCTGTTGTGGTTATTGTTATAGCTTTTTCTGAATTTCCTGCAGCTACCTTTTCACTTGAACCTCCACATCCAATCATTGACGTGATTATTATTGTCGTTAATGACAAGCCTAAAATTTTTCTAATGTTTTTCACATATATTCCCCCTTTATTTAAGCGCGATAGATTTACTCACACTTATGAAATTATTTTTTAATAAAATATCATATTATTGCTGCCCCATTGCATATCTTATAATATGTATATTTAATAATTGACAAAGGCGTTGAACCTTCTTGGTATCAACGCCTTTGTCAATTATTAATCTTGTCTGTATTTGTTTTTGTAGCTTAATTATAAAATTCTAATTTACAACTGTCAACACTATTTTTCAGAATTATCCAAAACCTTATTATCTAATATTTTTTGATCAATTTTATTTAAAATAAAAATATTGTATATAATTACACCATTTAATCTTAAATACACTATACATATGTAACTATAAAAGCATTCTTGTAGTTTATTAAATAATGTTTTTTATTGATATTACCTTATATTATCAGGCATATAGTTGTTGGTATTGACTACCAAATTATTTTCCCTTATAATTCCTATTATAAATTTTTATCTGCGTATAATTTAATCATTATCCTGATGTATGTTTTTCTAGTGTAGTAACATACTCATACTTTCCAATGTATATAATTTTATTAGGAAGTGATTAATATGAATGAAAATAAAACAACTGAGCGTATGGGTAGTGCTAAAATACTTCCACTAATAATAACAATGTCAATCCCCGCAGTCTTTGGAAACCTAGCAAATGTTATGTATAACATGGTTGATAGAATTTTCGTTGGCAACTATGTAGGAACTGATGCATTAGGTGCCATAGCTGTTGTTCTACCACTCAATAATGCTACAAATGCGATTTCATTTTTTATTAATACTGGAGGTGCTGCCCTTCTTGCTATTTCTTTTGGTCAAAAAAAATATGATATGGCTGATAAAGTTTATAGTAATATACGCATTGCTGCTATTTTCATAGCTTTATTAATAGCCAGTATATATTCTATTTTTGCTAGACCATTAGTAAGTTTATGTGGTGCTGTTCCAGGAACAGATATGTTTAATTATGCTGTAGCATATCAAACTATAACTTCTTTTGGACAATCATTTACCTTCCTTAATATGAATCAAGCAACTGTAATAAGATCAGAAGGAAATACAAAATATGCTTCATTTATTTCGATAATAGGTGCATTATTAAATGTAGCTCTTGATACATTATTTATATTAGTTTTCAAGTTTGGTCTTGAAGGCGCTGCCCTTGCAACATTAATAAGCCAAATAACGAGTGTATTCTTTGGTTCACTATATTTCTTACGTAAAAAGAGCATGGTTAAATTTAGAGGAATAAAATCTTTTGATATTAAATTAATAATAAAAATTGCATCAATGGGAATAGCTCCATCTATATTTCAAATAATGGCTACTGTAACTAACTTTCTTATGAATAATTCATTAAGAACATATGGAGATATAGAGCTTAGTTCAATAGGTGGTGGTGACCTAGCAATTTCTGCATTTGGTATAATAATGACTGTAGAACAAATGATGTTAAGTACAGCAATGGGAATAAATCAAGCTCTTCAGCCTATTCAAGGATATAATTATGGAAAAGGTGATTATAAAAGAGTTAAAGAAACTACACTAACTGGACAGGTAGTTGTATTTGTGATTTGTCTAGCCTTCTGGCTTATAATGATGATTAAACCAGAATTCTACTACTATCTATTTAGTTCAAATGATAGTAACTTAATAACTTATGGAATACATGCAATGAGAACATCTAAAAAGCTTGTTGTATTTTTAGGTTATCAAACTCTTGTATCATTTTTCTTTACTAGTATCGGTAAGCCACAAATAGCTACTTGTGTCTCTATATCAAGACAGATTTTCTTAATTCCATCATTAATAATTCTGCCTAGATTGTTTGGACTTGAAGGAGTGCTAAATTCAAATCCAGTTTCAGATTTTTGTTCACTTATAGTAGTTACATCTATATATATTAATGGTTTGCATAAACTTGATAAAAAGGCTTCTCTTCAAAGTGAAATTGAAAAAAGACAATATACCATTAAAGCCTGTTGAAATACAAATTGTAAAAAAATAACCACAACTAATAATTATACTGAACTATAAACATAGGAAAAGCAACAGATACTATATAATTAAAATAATCTAATTTTAATCATCTATTATAGACATCTGATGCTTTATCTTATTTATATATTTTTAAATATTCTTTACTTTAATACTTCTTCAATGAACTTTTCTTTTCCAACTCTATCAATTACATGAGAAATTCTTTCACCTTTTTGACCTTCTTTTCTATAGTAGTCCATTATCTTATCTACCATAGGAATTATTTCCTCTTCTTTAAATATCCTGCCTAAAGAATCTCCAAGTCTTATAGCTCTTCCAAATCTACCACCTACAAATATTTCTGCACCTTTTTCCTTAGATACAGCTCCTCCTAGCTTACATACACGCACACATTCACCACAATTAACACATAAGCTCTTATCTAACTTTATCTTTCCATCTACAACCTCTAATGCTTTTTGCCTGCATGATTTTACGCATAATCCGCATCCAACACATTTGTCTAAATCATATTTTGGAACATTTCTTCCTAATATACCTATGTCGTTAATATTAGCTTTGGCACAGTTATTTGCACATCCAACTATACCAAATTTACATTTATGAGGTGTAGGAGTTCCTAAATACTTATCTTCTAATTCTCTACAAAGTCCTTGTGTATCAATATTTCCATGTAAACAAACTGTTCCTTTACAGCATACAAGTGGACGTACCTTTTGACCAGTTCCGCCATGTTTAAGTCCTAAATTCTTAGCCTCTTCGATGAAGCTTTCAACATCTTCATCTTTAACCCATGGAATTTCAATTTGAAGTCTTGTAGTTTCTCCAATATATCCTCTTCCATACTTTTCAGCAAGATAAATTATATTTTTCATTTCATCAACTGTAAAGTTTCCAGCCTTGCTTAATATTCTTACTGAATAATGCTCCTTATCGTTTTGCAATAAGAACCCTAAACCTTTTAATTCTTTTTGTCTCTTTGCGCTTACAGCCATTTCTTCTCCTCCAGCAATACCTTTTTAGAAATTTTTATGAAATACCACACTTCTATATTTATCAAAAATAACCCATTTTTTTAAGAAATTTATTTCATCTTCTTCAAATTTATATTCCTCCAAGAATTTCTTAACTTCCTCTTCTGACTGAGCCTTTATAGCAAATCCTCTACCATTTATCAATAAATTTCCATTATATACAAAATCATCTATAGAGCTTATTTCTTCTATTTTCTTATTACGTATCTTAACTACAGTCCAATCTCTTAAAACCAACATATCAAAGCTTTCAGGGTATTCATAACTTTCACCTTTTACTGGAATTTCATCTCCAACAGTATATGTCTTTCTAGAAGGCTTATATTTATATATTGAATAGCTTTCAGGGTTATAATAAAATTCTTCAAATATATCGCCTCTAGCACTAAATTCATTATACTTAAATGCTACATTTTCACTACTTAAAGTATTATCATCAATTTTTTCTACAACACCACAAGCTGAAGTCATATTTGTAACACGGTCTATTAAGATAAATTCACCTAATGTTCTATGATCATTAAATTTATCTAAAACTATTTTTTCTGAAAGTAAAATATCACATAAAGCAATTTCATTTTTATTGATTTCTTCGGTATTTATATGTTCACCACTATTTACATCTATTTTATATTGAATATTTGATACAATACCAGTTATTGTTTTAGTTCCTAATTTAACGATATATTCTTCACCTAAATGAAGCTTTTTATCATCCATCCAAAGTATAGTTGAAGTAAATGACTTTCCAGCAGTTAAATTAGTATCTTTAGTTAAAACACATCCTCTTGAAACGTCTACTTCTTTATCAAGTTGGATTGTTACAGGCTGTCCTTTAAATGCAGTATCAGATTTTTCACTAGCTACATAAATACTTTTTACCAATGCTTTTTCATTACTTGGCAGAGTAATTATTTCATCTCCTACAGAAATTGTTCCAAATTCAATTTCACCTTGAAATCCTCTAAAAGTATGGTCAGGTCTGGATACTCTTTGTACAGGCATATAAAATCCCTTTTCATTATCATTACTATCTATTTCTACATTTTCAAGATATTTTAGTAATGCTTCTCCTTTATACCAAGGAGTATTAGCAGATTTTATATTAACATTATCTCCTTCAGTAGCTGATACTGGAATAACATAAACATTATCTAATGAAAGCTCTTCCTTTAATTTATTAACTTCATCCTCAACTTCCTTAAATCTTTCCCCACTATAATTAACTAAATCTATTTTATTAACTGCAAATACAAAGTTTTTAATTCCCATAAGTGAACATATTCTAGCATGTCTTTTTGTTTGCACTAATACACCTTTACTAGCATCAATCAAAATAATAGCTAAATCTGCAAATGAAGCACCTACAGCCATGTTCCTTGTATACTCTTCATGTCCTGGGGTATCTGCAACTATAAAACTTCTATTATCAGTTGTAAAATATCTATAAGCAACATCAATAGTTATACCTTGTTCTCTTTCAGCCATTAATCCATCAAGTAATAATGAATAATCAATTTCTCCTCCACGACTACCAATTTTACTATCTAGTTCTAATGCTTTCTTTTGATCTGCATAAATTAATTTTGCATCATATAAAATATGACCAATTAAAGTTGATTTTCCATCATCTACGCTTCCGCAAGTTATAAATTTTAATAAATCTTTCATATTAGAAATACCCCTCTCTCTTTCTTCTTTCCATGCTTCCAGCAGCTTCACTATCAATTACACGCGTTGTTCTTTCTGATGATACTGCACTTAAAGTTTCTTCTATTATTTCATCTAAAGTATCTGCTTCAGATTCAATAGCTCCTGTAAGTGGATAGCATCCTAAAGTTCTAAATCTTACTTTTTTATATTCTATTTCTTCACCTGGTAATAGTTTTAATCTATCATCATCAACCATTACTAAATTTCCATCGCGATGAACAACTGGTCTTTCCTTTGAAAAATATAGTGGTACAATATCAATGTTTTCTCTCTTTATGTATTGCCATATATCCTTTTCTGTCCAGTTTGATAATGGAAATACTCTTATACTTTCTCCTTTATTAATCTTTGAGTTATAAAGTTTCCACATTTCAGGTCTTTGATTTTTAGGATCCCATGCCTGAGCTTCATTTCTAAATGAAAATACTCTTTCCTTTGCACGAGATTTTTCTTCATCACGTCTTCCTCCTCCAAAGGCTGCTGTAAATCCATATTTTTTTAACCCTTGCTTTAATGCTTGAGTTTTCATTATGTCTGTGTAAGCTGAACCATGATCAAATGGATTTATTCCTTGCTTTACACCATCCATATTTGTATATACAAGCATTTCTATTCCTAATTCTTTTGCTCTTCTATCACGGAATTCTATCATTTCTTTAAACTTCCATGTTGTATCAATATGAAGAAATGGAAATGGTGGTTTTTCAGGATAAAATGCTTTTAATGCAAGGTGAAGCATTACTGAACTATCCTTTCCTATGGAATATAGCATTACAGGATTTTCACATTCTGCTGCTACTTCTCTTATTATATAAATTGCTTCTGCTTCTAACCTATCAAGGTGTGATAATTTACTCATTTTATGACCTCCAATTTTTTTATTTTGTAAATTAATACTTATTTGAATCTTTTCTATTAATATTAATTATTACTTCTTCTTTATTGCTTTTACTTATTTTCCAAACTGCATTGCTTTCGCTTAATTTAACAGTCATACGACTTCCGCTTCCACCAATATCAGCTCCTAAAAATAAAGATATTGCATCACTTGGACATTCTTTTATACATGAACAGCATCCCCAACAGTCTTTTGGGTACTTCATATACGATTTTTTATTTTCTAAATCATATTTAATTAAACTTCCTGGACATACATCTAAACATTTCTTACATCCAATACACTTATCTTTATTTATCATTATGCTCATACACTTCACCTCTACTTACTAAATCTCTATATATAATATTGATTTTTCCATCTACTAATTTTGAATTTACATATTTTAAATAATTATCATCTTTATTTGGATAATCTTTGTTTTCAGCAAAACTATGCCATCTTGTCTCTTTTCTAGCTTTTAGGTGAGCTATAAGAGATTTACATACTACTAATCTTTCTTTAAGTTCATATACAAACATAAGCTCATGCATATCTTCTGCATATAAATTCTCTGAAAGCTTTGTTATCTTATCTATTTTTTCTAATGCTATATCTAATTGAGCTTCATTAAATTCATAATTTCTGCTTATACCACCAGCATAATTATCCATAACCTTTTGCATTGCTTCTTCAAGTTGTTCTACTGTAAAAACAGAATTTTCATTATTTAATATTTCTTCTAGTTCTTTTTTCTTAGAATTTACTATCTGTTCTTCTTCATCATCTAATAAGTTAACTACTTGTGAATTTATATTTTCTAATTGTTTTATAGCTTCTTTTGCTGCTATTTCACCTTCAACTAATGCACCTGTAACATATTTCTGAGGGCATCCCCCTGCTACATCACCTGCAGCAAATAATCCATGAATTGTAGTTTCTCTTTTAGTATTTACCCAATATCCACTAGCTGTATGACCACCTACTATATAAGGTTCAGTACCTTCTATTTCAACACTCTGCTCACTTGGCTTTTTACCTTCTTCTATCCACTTTAAAGTCTGGCTTGGTGCCATATTTAAGTATGCTTTAAAAAGTTCGTCATCTTTGCTTTTATCTATTCCTTGAGTTTTTAGATAACATGGTCCTCTACCTTCAGCATTTTCCATCACTGTACCATAAACTCTTTCACTTGTAGTTAAACCATATTTACTTTCGTAAATTTCTCCTCTACTATTAATTTGTTTAGCTCCTGCACCTTGAGCAATAGTACCAGTTGGAGCTATGGTATCCTTACATCTTAAAGCAATAAATCTCATTTCAAATGTAGTCATTTCTGCCCCTGATTTTATTCCCATAGCATATCCAGCTCCAGTATTAAATGGGCAATACCACATTTTATGTCTAGAAAAGCCTGGATTATTAGGTCTATATAATCCTGATGCTCCACCAGTTGCACATATGACTTTTTTAGCCCTTATTTCATAAAGAATATTTTCTTCAACATCAAATGCAAATGCTCCCAAAATAGTGTTATCTTTTACAATATACTCAAATACATTCACCTTATTTAATATTTGAGTATTATCCAAAGACTTTACTGCATCATATAATATAGTCTTTATATTCTCACCATTGATTTTTATATTTCTTCTGCCTCTTGCAACATATTCACCATTTTCATCTTTTAATATAACAAGTCCTAAATCCTCAAGTTTATGAGTTACTTTATTAAGTCCTTGTGACATTGTTAAAAGAAGATCTTCTCTTACTATATTTTCTGCATCTTTTTTAGCATACTCAACATAATCTTCAGGCTTATTTCCTTTTACTATATAAGCATTAATAGCATTTACTCCTGCTGCCAGGCATCCACTTCTTTTTATATTTGCTTTCTCAGCTATAATTATAGAAGCATTTGAATTTTCTCTTATTGTGATAGCTGCATAACATCCTGCAGTACCACCTCCTATTATTAAAATATCAGTATTTAACCTTTTTACACTAACTCCCTTACTCATATAAATCTCCATTTCTAAATTTTATTTATAATAATGTTTGTATGATTTTAATAAAAAACTAAATATAGACAGAATTGTTATCAATCATTGCTGCATTTTCAACTACATATGCTTTTTTATCATCAAACATAAATAACTTGTTTATTAATACATTGACTTTTTCACCTATCACTACAGGTTCTTGACTAAGTGTTCTTGATGATGTTAATTCCATTCCCTTAACATCAACTCTTATTTCAATATAATTTCCCCTAAATAAAATTCCTTTTACAATACCTTCTTCTGCTACACTAAAATAGTGTTTTAATTCACCTTCCTTTGTAATTTCTACAAATTCAGGACGAACTACTGCTTTAGATACGTTTTCAATTTCATTAAATCCTTTGAGTTCTCTATAGTTTTCAAGAACTGTAGACTGTCCAATAAATTCTGCCACAAATGAAGTTGATGGCTCTTTATAAATTTCTATTGGTGTACCCATCTGTTCGATTCTTCCACGATTTGTTACTATTATTTCATCAGCAACCTCTATGGCTTCATCTTGATCATGAGTAACAAAGATACTTGTAACTCCAACTTTATTTATCATTTCTTTAAGCCATGTTCTAAGCTCTTGTCTTACCTTTGCATCAATAGCTGCAAAAGGTTCATCTAATAGTAACAACTGAGGCTCTGGTGCCAATGCACGGGCAAATGCAACTCTTTGTCTTTGTCCTCCTGAAAGCTGGCTTGGATATCTTTTTTCAAGACCTTTAAGACCAATTAATTCAATAAGTTCAGTGACTTTCTTTTTTATTTCACTTTTACTTCTTTTTTGTATTTCTAAGCCAAAAGCAATATTGTCAAATACTGTCATATATTTAAATAATGCATAACTTTGGAATACAAAACCTATTCCCCTCTTACTTGCTTCAATATCATTAACTCTTACGCCATTAATATAGATATCTCCTGAATCTGGTGTTTCAAGTCCAGCAATCATTCGAAGTATAGTGGTTTTTCCACTACCACTTGGTCCAAGCAAAGCTATAAGCTTACCTTTTTCAATTTTAATATTTATATTTTTAGAAGCTTTAAAATCTCCATATGATTTGTTTATATTCTTTAACTCTACATACATTACTTATCTACACCCCTTTTTGACTTAAATTCTACAATGTTTTTCAATATTAAAATAAAGACTGCTACAACAACTAATAGTGATGAAGCTGCAAATGCATCTGTCACCTTAAATTGGTTATATAAAATTTCTATATGAAGTGGAAGAGTGTTCGTTTTTCCTCTCAAATGGCCTGATATAACTGAAACTGCACCAAACTCTCCCATTGCTCTTGCTGTACATAATATAATTCCATAAAGCAATGCCCATCTTATATGTGGAAGTGTGATCTTTGTAAATATCTTAAATCCCCCTGCACCCATAAGTGCAGCTGCTTCTTCTTCATCGCTTCCTTCTGCATTTAACACTGGTATCACTTCTCTAGATATAAAAGGAAATGTAACAAAAATAGTTGCAAGTAGTATTCCTGGTACTGCAAATACGATTTTAATATTATGAGCATTTAAGAAACTATAGGCCCATCCTATCTTTCCAAATGTTAATATAAAAATAAGTCCTGCTATAACTGGTGATATTGCAAATGGAATATCTATTAATGTTGTTAAAATTTGTTTTCCTTTAAACTTAAACTTTGTAATTGTCCATGCAGCAAATAATCCAAATATTGTATTTAAAATTACAGCAAATATTGTAGCTTTAAAAGTCAGATATAAAGCTTTTAGCGTATATTTATCAAAAATTGCATTTTTGTAAGTTTCAAATCCAGCTTGTAATGCATATACAATCACAGATATTAGAGGAATGACAAGCATAACTCCTATAAAAACAACCCCAAGTAATATTAGTGATTTTCTGGTAATGTCCTGTTTTGATATTAAACTGTACCTTAATTCTTTTGATATTGCTTTTTGCTTATTGGAATAAATCTCTTTAATCATGGTATGACCCCCTATCCTACTTATTAGTAATCTTATTTACATATGCTTGAACTAAATTTAAAACAAATAATATAGTAAATGAAATAACAAGCATTACTATTGCTATAGCTGTTGCATCTGCATATTTATATTGTTCGAGCTTCATCATAATTAATAATGGTGCAATTTGAGTTTCATATGGAATATTTCCTGCTATAAACACAACACTTCCATACTCTCCAATAGCTCTTGCTAGCGCCAATCCAAAACCTGTAAGTATTCCAGGAAGTATTTCAGGAAATATTATTTTAAAGAATGTTCTTTTGCTTCCTGAACCAAGTATAGAAGCTGCTTCTTCATACTGAGGATCTATTTTTTCTAAGATAGGTTGTATAGCTCTAACTACAAATGGTATTCCTATAAAAATCATTGCTATTATAATTCCAAGCTTTGTATATGCTATCTTTATTCCAAAGTTATTAAAAATCTTTCCTATAAATCCTTTATCTGAATATAATGAAGTTAAGGCAATACCAGCCACTGCTGTAGGCAATGCAAATGGAAGTTCAATAAGTCCATCTAAAAATTTCTTAAAAGGGAAATCATATCTTACTAATATCCATGCTAATATTGTTCCAAAAATACTATTTATAATTGCTGCCACAAATGCACATGTAAAACTAACTTTATAAGCAGATATAACTTCACTTGATGTAATAATATTAAAAAATCCATTCATGCTTAATCCAGAACTTTTTATAAATATTGATGCTATTGGAATCAGTATAACAATACTAAGCATCGTTAATGTAATCCCCATTGAAATTCCAAATCCAGGTATAATGTTTTTGGATTTATTGGCTTTGCTTATTCCTATTACCATTTTATTTCTCCTTCCTATTTTTTAAGGTTTAACATAAATTTCATCAAAAATTCCTCCATCTTTAAAGAACTTATCATAAGCTGCATCCCATCCTCCAAAATCATCAATATTAACAAGATCTATATCCAAATTAAATATATCTGAATATTCTTTAAGTATTTCTGCATTTGTAGGTCTATAATAATTATCTCCTGCTATTCTTTGACCAACATCTGAATATAAGTATTCAATATATCCTTTTGCCACTTCTTCTTTTTCAGAATCTTTTATATTTTGATCAACTGCAGCTACTGAAGGTTGCGCTAAAATACTTACACTTGGACTAATAATCTCATATTCATCAGGATGCTCTTTAATTGCAAGATAAGCTTCATTTTCCCATGAAATAAGAACATCACCTTGTCCGTTCTCAACAAATGTTGTTGTAGCCCCTCTTGCTCCAGATCCCAAAACTGATACATTATTATATAAATCAGCCATAAACTTCTTTATTTGAATTTCATCGCCTGAAAATTTTTTATCCGCATATGCCCATGCAGCAAGGAAGCTCCAACATGCACCACCTGACGACTTTGGATTTGGAGTTATAATATTGACACCTTTTTTAACAATATCATTCCAATCTTTAATATTTTTTTCATTTCCTTTACGAACTAAAAATACAATTGTAGAAGTATATGGTGCACTGTCTAAAGGAAATTCATCTTTCCATCCCTCTTCTATTAAACCTTCTTTTTGAATTGCTGTAATATCATGATCAAGTGCCAGAGATACAACATCTGCGCCAATTCCTTCAATTACTGAACGAGCTTGTGCTCCTGAGCCTCCATGAGATTGTATTATTTCAACATCTTGATTATTTTTTTCTTTCCAATACTCTCTAAACTTTTCATTATACTGCTCATATAATTCTCTAGTTGGATCATATGAAACATTTATAATCTCAACTTTACTTTCTTTTGATTTGCCTATATTCCCACATCCTGTAAATATTGATGTCAATATGAATGATGAAATAGCTACAGCTAGTGTCTTCTTTATTTTCATAGTCTCACTTCGCTTTCTGTTTAAAAAATTTCAATGAATTTCTATTACTATAACCTTATTTCTAAATTCCTTTATCTACTTTTATCTTATAAAACCAACTTTTCTTAGCCATTTACTCGGAATTAAATGTGAAAAAATATCAATATTTTTAGTATTGTAACAAGCTCTGCATTTGCATGAATAACTGCTCCTAATGAAATTTAAACAATTTTTTTGTTGCTCATAATTTTTTAATTTTAGAAATGGTATGTTTTTAATTAAATCTGTTAGTTTCTAATAACACTTTCCACCAGGTAATCATCCTCTCTTATTAAATTTTTAAATTAAGTTTATTCGTATCGTTTTACTCTTATTT
>DPOH01000123.1 GCA_003539755.1 Clostridium sp. | reverse complement strand
GTATAATATTAATATTATTTATAACTATTTTGCAAAGGAGTAATTATATATGGGTTTTAGAGATAAGATGAATAATTATTTTCAAGACGCTTATTTACAAAAATATGGTGACAGAATGACAAGTGTTTCTGGTACTGTTTTATCATATAAATTAGTTGAAAAAAATTATTTTATATTCCACAGAATCATTATAGAAATGATAGTAAAACCAGAAGTGGGCAGAAAAGTCGTTAAATGCTGGTTTAAGAAAAATAGATGGTTTAAGAAACCTGAATTTATAACTGTTAAACAAGGTCACAAAGTTATTGTTATGGGAGTAACTGGTGATAAAGATAATAAAAAAGAAAATTCTCAAGAAGTTCAAATTATGAATCTTCTTAACTTAACAACTAAGAAAGACTTAGTTCCAATTGACCACAGTCAAATAAAAAAATCTCGTCAACAAGCAAATAACATGATGATGAGAAGATAACACCAATTGATAACTGACAATTGACAATTGATTATTATGAATTTATGATACCTTTTATGTATCCGTTATACTACATACATATATCAATGTCTATTGTCTTTTTTTATTTTCTTATCTATAATTAATTCTATTATTGTTGAATATAGATATACTCCTCTTTAATATTTCACTAACATATAAATAAAAACTAGTAATCAATAATCAAAAAATTATCAATCACTAGTTTATATGCAACTTTATTCAATACTCACATATTAAATATCCTATTTTGATTTAATTAATAAATAAACGCTGTTAATAAATGCAATTATTCCAGAGAAAAATATTACTATAAGCCATTGTTTTAAAGATAAGGCAACAGTATGGAATATAGTCTGTAAAAATGGTACATACAATACTGAACATATTAAAACTATAGATACAGATACAGCTCCCATAAGCCATGGATTAGTAAATAGTTTTATTTCAAATAAAGAATGTCTTTCTGATCGGCATTCAAATACATGAATAAGTTGTGACATAACAAGAGTACATAATGCTAAAGTCCTACATGTATCAAGATTCATTCCATAATATCTTCCTACCATAAATGATAACAATGTACATAATCCAATTAATGATCCCCTAACTAATATCTTCTCAACTAATCCCCTGGCAAATATACTTTCATTTTTTTCTCTAGGAGGTTGTCTCATTATATCATCTTCAGCTGGATCTATACCAAGAGCAATTGCAGGTAAACCATCTGTAGCTAAATTTACAAGCAATATTTGAATAGGGCTCAATGGATTAGGTAGAGAAAAAATAGTAGCTAAAAACATAGTAAGAACTTCACCTAAATTACATGATAAGAGATATCTTATAAATTTTCTTATATTGTCATAAATAATTCTTCCCTCTTCTACAGCTGCTACTATAGTAGAAAAATTGTCATCCATAAGAATCATGGAAGATGCTTCTTTAGTAACATCTGTTCCTGAAATACCCATAGCAACACCTATATCAGCTTCTTTAATTGCTGGCGCATCATTTACACCATCGCCAGTCATGGCAACAATATTCCCTTGTTTTTTAAATGCTTTAACAATTCTTAATTTATGACTAGGTGAAACACGTGCAAATACTCGTGTTTTTTTAATCTTTTCTTCTAAATCAGAATCAGTGGCTTTTTCTATTTCAGCTCCAGTCATGACCTGGTCTTCACTACTGCATATATTCAATGATTTTGCAATGGCAAGAGCAGTATTCTGATGATCTCCAGTAATCATAACAGGCTTTATCCCTGCAAGCTTACATTTAAGAACAGCATCTCTTGCTTCTATTCTAGGTGGGTCTATGCTCCCAGCAACACCTAAGAAAATCAAATTCGATTCAAGTTTTTCACTTTTAACAAGATGCTCTTCTTTGTATGCAGCTGCTATACATCTTAATGCCCTTGAAGACATTGCCAAAATAAATTGTGCTGCCTGCTTTTTCTTTTGATATGTGAATGGCTTAATTTTATTATTCTCTAATATAAAATCACATTTATCAATTACTCTCTCGGGAGCACCTTTTACATAACAAGTGTCCTTCCCATTTTCATTAATTATAACCGACATCATCTTTCTTGTTGAATCAAAAGGTATATCATATATTCTATTAGCTTTTCCTATAAAAGTTTCTAATTCTTTTACATCATTAAAAAACATATTTATAAGAGCGGTTTCTGTAGGGTCTCCATGAAGTGCATCACTCATTTTTTTCTTATTAAAATCATAATTACAATCATTACAATATACCAAGGCTTTCATAAACATTGAGCAATCTTTTATTTTTTCTTTTTCAAAATCATAAATCTTTCCATTTATATAAGCTTCTTTAACTGTCATTTTATTTTGAGTTAAAGTTCCTGTTTTATCTGAACATATTACTGATGTACAACCTAATGTTTCAACTGCTGGAAGCTTTCTTACCAATGCATTTCTCTTAAGCATACGAGATACTCCTAGAGCTAATGCTACAGTAACTATTGCAGCTAAGCCTTCTGGAATTGCTGCAACTGCTAAACTTACTCCCAATAAGAACATTTCAGTTATATCATTTCCTCTTACTATTCCCATTATTGTAACAAGGGCACATATAACTAAACATACTGCAACTAAAACTTTTCCTAACGAATCAAGCTTTTTATTTAATGGGGATTTTTCTTCTTCAATATTCTGAATTAAATTTGCAATTTTCCCCATTTCAGTTTTCATTCCAATTGTACTTACTTTAAATAAGCCTTTACCTTTAACAACAGTTGTTCCCATAAATCCATTATTACTATTCTTTTTAAGTGCATCCTTATTAACTCCTACAGATTCTCCTGTAAGCAAAGATTCATCAACAACAACACCTGAGCTTTCAACAAAAAAGCCATCTGCAGGTATTCTATCTCCAGCCTCTAAAATTACAATATCACCTATTGTTAAATAAATAGAATTAATAATTTGGATACTAGAATCACGTAATACCTTACATGTAGGTGCAGCTAGTTCTTTTAATGCTTCAAGAGATTTTTCTGTTCTGAATTCTTGGATAAATCCTAAAAATGCATTTATTACAACTATGATTAATATTGTTATTGCATCCGCTTTATCACCTATTATTCCTGAAATTATAGTAGCAGCAATAAGAACCCATACTATAAAGTCATTAAATTGTGACAAAAATATTTTAAAAGGTGATGCCTTGCTGTGATGTTCTAATTCATTAAGCCCAAACTTTTCAATTCGTTTTTCAGCTTCTTTTGTAGTAAGGCCACTTGTTAATTCCTTTTCCTGTATCACATTTTTTCCTCCCTATATAGAACTCTATACATTATATATATTTAGGAAACTCAAAAAAATGCTAATAAAAAAACGCAGCCTAAACTGCGTTTTTATTATCTATATAATTGAGAATATAATATTTTAAATAAAATA
>DPOH01000259.1 GCA_003539755.1 Clostridium sp. | reverse complement strand
AATAGTGCTATAGAAAAAGAAAGGGAGCTAGAAGTAGATGATAATAGAATGTATATATCAAAAGCAACAGGAAAAAATAAATTTACATATAAATGATGATAGGATATCAAATATAAGTTCATATAAATAAATTCTTTAATGAGAACAAATATTGGCTAGATCAACAAAAATTTTGTTTCTTAGGATAAATACACAATAAGTAAAATATAAAGAGAACAGTATAAAGGTTTTAGATACAGCTTTTATACTGTTTTTTATTTTTTATTATATTTTTTCATTATATGTGTAAAAAAATTATATGAATTTAAAAAATTTAAAAATAAATTATAAAAGTTACAAGTTTTGTTTGAAATGTTAGTATAATTATATTAAAATATAATAATATTACAATAAAATATAAAATTAATGCCAAGTTTTGTGATAATACAGAGTTTGACAAAAAGGATAGGGTGCTATATGGCAAAATATAAATAAAGTTGTAGGTGTTTGTTAAAAGGGTGTAATAGATATTAAAAAATTAATCATAATAAATATAAACAAGATGGACAAGCTTTGTGTATTAAATAGTGGAGGAAAAATATGAAGAATAATAAGAAGAAAGTATTTAATGCATTAATTGCCTTTATTTTATTCTGTGCTATAATCCAAGGAATTAATTATTGTATTAAAAATTCAACTAGAAATATTCTAGTACAAAGTTTGTACAATTCACTTGAATATGGTAAGGGAGAATTTGATCAAGAACTTCTAGTTAATTATAATGCAAGAAATATAGATAAGCTAAATAAGGGTAAGGAATTAGCTGCTGAAGATTATTTTCTTATGGCATTTGAATATTGTACTATAAATAAAGATAGAGAAGAAGCATTAAAGTATGCAGCTAAGGTTGAAGAGAAAAAAGGGATATTTACTAATAGATATGTTGAATTATATAGTGAATTTTTAATAGATTATTATTATACATACATACAGAAGGATGATGATATTTCTAAAAGAATAGATGAAGAATTAAGTAATATTACAATTAGAGATTGGAATAAGTATAGTAATTTACTAAATTCTAAATTGGCATTATTTATAAATTTTGATGGTGGTCTTGATTATATAATGAACAAGGCAGAAGAATTATTAAAAAATGAAGAAAAACTTGAAGCACAAACTATTGTTATTGTTAAAGATACATTGGTTGCAGTATATAAGCAAAAAGGATATCATGCAAAGGTTTTAGAAAAGTGTATGGAATTAAAAGCATTATTAGAAGAAAGTAATGTTATATATGGAGATGCTTATAGAGCAAGAGCACAACTTAATGAGGCTGAGGTATATGCAATGCTTTCAGATAATGAAAAGGCAGAAGAATTATTAAAAGAAGCATTGGAGATGAATATTGAGAATAAATCACTTAATCGTGATACTAAAGTAACAATATTAAATGATCTTATATCAATTTATTTTATTGAAGGTGATATGGATGAGATTTTAGATTTAATAAATAAATATAAAGATATTATGAAAGATAATGATGCTTATAATTCCGATGTATTATATTATTTGTCTATGGCGCAATATCATATGGAGAAATATGAAAAGGATAGATCATCTAAAGAGGATTTAAGTAAAGCAGAAGAGTATATTAAATTATCAAGAAATTGTTTTACAGCACATACTGGAGCAATAAGTATTAATATTAGTAAACATCAGTCAGTATATGAAACTTACCTGGAGTATCTTAAGGGGAATGTTGACTATGCCTTAAATAAATATAATGAGTTATTAAATGATTTAGTTGATAGAAATTTAGAAATAGATATATTACAAAAAAATGTATAAAATATCCAGTAAAGTAGGAAGATATAAGGAAGCAAGTGAATATTCTGCTAAACTTTTAGATGTTAAAAATGAGGAGTCGTTATTAATTAATAGAAATTATTCTGCATATTCTATTGAAAAGTATAAAAATGAACTTGAAATAAGAAGGTTGAATGATGAAAAAATAGATAATTATATAAGATGGTTTGCTGTAATCTTAGTATTAAGCATAATTATCATAATTGCAATTATGAAAAACAGAATGTTAAGTCAAAAGAGTAAATGTGATGGATTAACTAACATAAATAATAGATTATATTTTAATGAGATATATGAGAAAAAACTAAAGAAAAATCAACGCTTTTATCTTTATATATTTGATATAGATAATTTCAAAAAAGTTAATGATGCATATGGTCATTTAATTGGTGATGAAGTTTTAAAGAAAATTGCTGAAGTTGGAAGAGAAATTGTAGGTACTAAAGGAAAAATATTTAGATATGGTGGGGAAGAGTTTGTTATTATAGTTGATCATTTAAACGAAAATATAATTATAAATATGGCTGAGGATATAAGAAAAAAAATAGAACAATTAACCTGGGACAATGGTATGAAAATTACAATAAGTATGGGAATTGCTGATAGTGCTATAGAAAAAGAAAATGTACTTGAAATTGCTGATAGCAGATTGTATATATCAAAAACAACAGGAAAAAATAAAATTACTTTCGCAAGTTAATGTAAAATTAAAGAATATTATTATAAAGACACGTATAAAGAATGTTATTAATAAATAAACTTTATAGGTGTCTTTGTTTATTTCTTGAAAAAGTTTCACCTAAAGGGCAGTTTATCAAAAAGAAAATTACAACAAGGTTTATTAATCATAGTAATATATTAATGATAATTATAAATTTAGATTATTATGATAAATAAGATTTTTAGTACTATAACACAGGTAAAAGGACAATATGTGTACATTAAAGTATGATATATATTAAAGGAGAACTAAATATGAGGATGTTTTAACTTACATTATGTTAAGAGCAAGATTAATACCTGTAATATTAAATTACTTAAAAGAATTAAATACAGGACTTTTGATTGAAACTTCTAACTTTTAATATTTTAATAACTGAAAGGATAAAAGCTATATGAAAAAAATTAAAGAGTGTATTAAAAAAATTGAATTGAGTCGAAATACAAATGTAATTATGCTTATTATAGTAGGCACAATGTCAATGGGACTGATTTATCCTCTTATGAGCGAGACTGTGGGAGATGATATAAATTCATATTTGAAAGCTGTAGCGCTAGTATTTCCTATATATCATTATAAAATGGCACTATCTTGGTATTTTATACATGAGATAGATGATACAGATTTAGATGCTGATTCAGCCGATTTAGCAGAGATATCACGTGTTGCTATGCCTGTAGGTGCATTTATTTTTTTTTCTGCTTTTGATAAAATAGGTATGTATAAAATTATATGGATGACTTTAGGGGTATTGGGGATAATTGTGGCTGTGGTGATAGATTGTTATTTGTACTTAAAGTACTGTGCTGGCAAGATAGATATGAATGATGATTATTTTGATATTTATTAAACTGTTTATATATAAGATAAGAAATCATATTAAAGTCCAATTAAGATTTTAATATGATTTTTTTGATTTTACTAGGTTTTTAATTAATGTCTATAATTGAATAGCATTTAAGAAATGAACTATAATAATTCTATTCTTATTATTTATAGATTAATAACAAAAAATAAAATATTAATTAAAGTCATGTGTGTCAAATTTTAATATGATGTCATATCTTTAATTAATGTATTTAATCATTGATGAATAAAAAAACAATAATGTGTTAATGATTAAAATAAAAAAGTTGGAGGGATACACATGAAATTTGAAGTATTTAATAAGTTATATGCTCTTTATTTGTATCTATTAGGTGGATATAAATTTTAATAAGATTGAGACATAATTATTTAAAAGGTTATAAAAATGAAATGAGCAATTATAGGTAAGACTGTTTCGATAAATTAATATGAAATTATCAATATTAGAATGGAAAAATAGCATGTGAAAAATGTATATTTGCACAAAAGTTTTTTTGTTAAAGAAACTTGTATGAATATGGTGGATTTAAATGATGTGGCAGAAGCAGCTGCTATAATTCTTACAGAATTAGGCCACACATATGCTACATATGAGCTTTGTGGACCAGAAAATATATCATTAGCAGACATGGTAGCAGCTATGAAAGAAAATTTTGGACATGAAATAAAAGTAAAAACAATCCAAGATGAAGAACTTACAGAAAGATTAAAAATTGCAGGAATTGGTGAATATAGAATAGATGGATTATTAAAAATGTTCAAACATTATAATGAACATGGATTTGTTGGTAATCCAAATGTTTTAACATGGATATTAGGCAGGAAGCTTAATGATTTATCATCATTCATTTGTAGAGAATTAAAAAAATAAGAATTGATATTTGTAAAGAATTAGAAAATAAAAATTGATGGAGGAAATAAATTATGAATTTTTGTTGGGTAACATTAAATGTAAAGAATATGGAGAACTCTTTAAAGTTTTATCATGAAATATTAGGACTTAAAATTTCAGCACAATTCAATGCTGGAGAAGATAGAGAAATTGTAATGCTAGGTGAAGAAAATGGGGCTAAGGTAGAATTAATACATAATAAAAAACAAAGTCTTTCATCTAAAGCTGAAAGACTTTCTATCGGTTTTGAAGTTGGATCAATTGATGAAGCTATGGAACTTTGTAAAAATAATAACATTCAAATAAAATCAGGACCAATTTCACCAAATCCATTAACTACATTCTTTTTTATAGAAGATCCAGATGGAATTGAAGTTCAACTAGTTCAACATAAATAGATGATTTAATTGTGCATAAGAAAATATATTTTACATAATGAAAAGCACTTATAAAGGGTGAATGTTACGCACTTCACTGAACTTTATAGGTGCTTTTGTTATAAGGAGAAATAAATGAAATATAAAGGATGTCCAAGATGTAAAAGAAAGATGCCTTTAGAGAAATTAAAGGACAATGTAAAGAATGCAAGAGAGGCAGATATAAATATTTAAAAGCATTACATTGTTAAGGTTGTTAATGGAAACAGTCATAATTTAATTCTGTTCAGTTGGCATGGGTAAAGGGAAATCCACAATCAGAGAAATTTTGGATAAAAAATAACTTTGTAAAGATAAAAGAAACATTTAGCACTGCAGCTGATTCAATAATATTAGCAGAAAAAGTGCTATAAAATTGAATTGCAATTTATCATTTTATAGAGCGGAAATTTTGATGTGGAGTAGATGTTTTTTTATTGAGAATTATTTTTTTCGCAACATCCTGCAAAAGATTCAGCAGTGAAATTAAAATATTCATATTAGCATAAGATAAATTAAAATAATTAATTATGGTGTAAAAGTGGCGTAAAATTTATAATTTTAACTTTATTATTAAATATTAGTTATGAATATAGAGTAATGGTGGGGAATAATAAAAACTTGGTCGGGAAAATTAAAAAAACATCAAGATTTGAAGTGCTTCAAACCTTGATGTTTACTACAATGGTGACCCATACGGGAATCGAACCCATGATTTCACCGTGAGAGGGTGACGTCTTGACCGCTTGACCAATGGGCCTCATAACAATTTGAATTATACGCCTATTAAATTCTTATGTCAATAAATACATTTAAATAAATTTATTTCACAAACAAGAAAATAATTTTAAAATAATAGCTTATATGCGTTGATCCTTTCCTTTTTAGCAGGCATTTCTACAGTGGCAGGTGCTATAATTGCATTTTTATCACGAGGAAGGAATGAAAAAACAGTTACAGTTGCATTAGGATTTTCAGCTGGAGTAATGATATGTGTATCATTTACAGATTTATTTCCTTATGCAGAGACTACACTTGTTAATTACTATGGAAAGTTCTATGGAGTTATTCTCACAATGTTTTATATGCTTACAGGAATGATATTTGCAATGCTTATTGATAAGTTTATACCTCACGAAACACATATATTGAGAAGTTCTAATGATAAGAGTGCTAAGTTATACAGAGTAGGGATTGTGACTATGATTGCAATTACACTACATAACTTCCCTGAGGGAATTGCAACATTTATGTCTAGCTATCAAAATGCAACTTTGGGGATATCAATTTCTTTTGCTATAGCAATGCATAATATTCCAGAGGGGATAGCAGTTGCTATGCCTATTTATTATTCGACAGGAGATAAAACTAAAGCTCTTAAGTATACACTTTGCTCAGGATTATCTGAGCCCTTTGGAGCTGTTATGGCTTACCTTATATTAAAACCATTTATTAATGAATTTTTACTTGGTCTTATATTTGCATTTGTTATGGGAATAATGCTTTATATATCATTTGAGGAGCTTATACCATCATCAAGAGAATATGGATATTATAATTTATCTTTATATTCAATATTTGCAGGAATTTGCTTGATGCCTATAACACATATTTTTATGGAGTAAGTATAAAGTTTTATATGGAACTGAAAGCTATAGGGAAAATAAAAACATATATAAACCTGATGAGTTATCTAAATATAAAGTATAAAAGAAGGATATTATTGAATTTGCATGTTGAATAGTAATATCTTTTTTGCTGCCTGAAAAATAATTATGTTGAAATGAGAAAAAATTAAGTATATATCAATATTAGATTTGCTAATCATATAAAAATTGATTTTTTAGTAAATAATATAAGTTTAAAATTAAAATTATTTAAAAAAATAATGTCATTTTTGATTATTGTGTGCAAAAACCTACTTTTGAATTATTGATTTAATTATATAGATGTATTATCA
>DPOH01000172.1 GCA_003539755.1 Clostridium sp. | reverse complement strand
AAAACAGAAAAAAAAAAAAAAATAAAAACAAAAAAATTAGATAGAATGATAAAAAAATAAAATATAATAAAAAGCGAATGAAAAAAGGATAACGAAATCACAAAAAATATAATTACAGAATTCAGCAAAATAAATGAACTTAAAAATGAGCAAATAAACAATCATAATATAAATAATTCTTCATATAATAATGAAATTACCATCAATAATATTAATTCTGAAAAAAAGGAAAGAATTATTAGGGCAATTCTAAGTTCTTACTGGCCAACTGTAGTTGCAGTTTATTTTTTATTAAGTTTTACTTTAGAAATTTGGGATATATCTTGGATTATATTTCTCATTGCACCAGCTGTAAGAAAATACTTATCTAGTTATTATAATCTTTAAATTTATATAGAACTATAAAAAGACAGATACCCATTTTATTTTTAATGTGTATCTGTTTTTTTATTTCTTTACTATTAAGTTATAATTTTGCTTTTAATATATTATACTCTTGTTACCATTCCATAATATAGTATGCTGCAATATGCAATACTAACATAGCAACACAAAAATACAGCATAATGTTGAGTAATTTAATATTAATATGACTAGTTATACTTAATTTACAATCAAATAAATACTTAATTCCCCAATTACTAAAGACCTGAAAATTAAATATTTTTAAAAGTAAATAACTACGTGTACATTACTTATTTTTCATTCTTAGCCTGTTCTAATTTAGGTATTATATATCTTTCTATGTTTTCTGCTGCTCGTAAATTCTTAAATGAACTATTATTCTTTTTATTTCTTGATTTTAAATTATTTATATCAAAATTAACAATATCATTGAATTCATCTTTTGTTATGTTTTTAATATAGAGTGTTTTCTCCTCATCATTTCCAACTACTACAGTATTAACCCCTCTATATTCAAACTTTAATCCATTTAATACTTGTTGTAATGTCATTTCATTTAATTTCATGTAATACTCCTTAACATATTAATATTCATTTATATCTTTAAGTTTTATTACAGTTTTTTTATTACTTCTAAACTATATATTTAATTTTCAGACCTATAATAAATATAGGTTCTTCCACAATAAATATTCCGTTGCATAATTGTTTCGTTAAAATTAACAAAAATAGCTTTTTTAATATATCAACACATATTTTATTTAAATAATTGTATTTCATAATTATAATAATATCTCTGTTTAAGAATTTCTTTTACTTAAATAAAAAATAAGAACAGCTTTGAATATAAATCAACTGTTCTCATTTTTATTAGTACCTTATTTATTATCTTTTATTAAAAATCATAATCTCTGTTTAAATATATTTCCTTAGATAATCTTATATCTTCTACAGAACTTCCTACATATATAAAGAATTTTCCCATTTCAATAGCCCAAGATTTCTTGTCAGTACTATAAAATGCAAATGCTCGCTCATCTAATTTTATTTCGACCTCTTTAGTCTCTCCTTTTTCAAGAGATATTTTTTCAAATCCTTTAAGCTCAAGCTTAGGTCTGTTTACACTTGATATTTCATCACCTATATACACTTGTACTGTTTCTTTACCTTCACGCTTACCAGTATTAGCTACTTTAAAGCTTACTTTAACATATACATCATTATCTTTTTCCTTAACATTTACTTTTAAATCATCATACTTAAAGCTTGTATATGAAAGCCCATGACCAAAGCAGAATAAAGGCTCAACATTATAAGTTGAAAAATATCTATAACCTACAAATACTTTTTCTCCATAGTTTACAGTCTTGCCTCCTGGAAATTCTCCAAGCTTATGTGCAGGACTGTCTTCTAATTTTTTAGGGAATGTAACTGTTAATTTTCCAGATGGATTAACATCACCAAAAATAACTTCTGCAAGTGCTTTTCCACCTTCCATACCATTGTACCAAGTCTGTACTACTGTATGTGCATCATCAATCCAATCTGACATATCAACTGGTGAGCCACTTGATATAACTACAACTGTATTATTATTTACTTTAAGCAGTTCTTTTATAAGCTCATCTTGATTATAAGGAAGCTTCATATCTGTCCTGTCATATCCTTCACTATCAATTCTACGCTTTATTTCCTCATCTCTATTTACACTTAATGCATTATCTTGTAATTGAAGTTCTTCAGCCACATGCTTTAATCCACCAATAAAAATAACAGCATCAGCATTTTTTGCCTCTCTTACTGCTTCTTCATTAAGTTCTTTAGATTTTTCTTTATTACCATCATATCCTTTTACATATTTAACTTCTGTATTCCCACCCAATCTCATTTTTATACCTAAAAGTGGTGTTATTTCATATAATGCTTTTATTTCAGCACTTCCACCACCATTAGAATGAGTTACATTAGCATTTTCACCTATTACAACAAGCTTTTTTATTTTCTTATCACATAAAGGAAGTAAGTTATTATCATTCTTTAAAAGTACAATAGATTCTCTTGCAGTATCAAGAGTTACTTGTCTATTTTCTGGAGCATTATACTTTCCTGTTTTTCTATCATCAGAAAACATATTTAATTTATCCATTAACCTTAAAATTCTTCTTATTTTATCATCTATTACCTCTTCTTTTATTTTGCCTTCCTTTACAGCGTTAACTAGTGGCTTTGCATAATAATATTCATCAAAGTTATAAGTTACACTCATTTCAATATCAAGGCCTGCATTGGCTGCTAGCTCAGTATTGCTTACAGCACTCCAGTCTGATATTACTATCCCATCAAATCCCCATTCATCTCTTAATATTTCCTGTAGTAATCTCTTATTATGCGAACAGTGATATCCCCAAATTTTATTGTAAGCACTCATTATAGATGAAGCATATCCTTCTTTTACTGCCTTTTCAAAAGCAGGAAAATATATTTCTCTTAAAGTCCTATCATCAACTATAGCTTCATAATTAAGTCTTTCAGTTTCTTGATTATTAACAGCAAAATGCTTTACACATACGGAAACATCATTTTCCTGTACCCCCTTTATAAAAGGAACAGCCATTTCTCCTGCTATATAAGGATCTTCAGACATATATTCAAAATTTCTTCCACAAAGAGGACTTCTAATAATATTTATTCCTGGTCCAAGGATAATATCCTTTCCTCTTCCCCTTGCTTCACTTCCAAGAACCTTTCCACTTTTATAGGCAAGCTCCCTATTCCATGTAGCAGCAAGTGCAAGACTGCATGGAAGATAAGTAACATAATCATCCGAATTTCCTACAGGCATCCAGCTATCATCTGGGAAATCATTTCTTACGCCTATTGGCCCATCAGACATCTTTAATGGTGGAATATTAAGTCTCTTTATCCCATCAGTTCTAAATAACCCTGCACCATGAATCATTGCAGACTTTTCTTCTATGGTTAACTTTGAAATCATTTCTTCTATAATTTCTGAATTCATAATATGCTCCTCTCCATCCTACAAAATATCGGCTATTTTAATATGCATGTAAGTTCACAATTTCCACTTAATAATTCTATTTCAGTATCATTTCCATTAATGTTGAATGTACTATTATCTATACCTTCAACATTAGTTACATTCTTTAATACAAACTTCCATGGTTTATCTTCACCAACAGCTTTAATTTTTATTGTATTTCCATCCTTTAATGCACTTACTACTAATACTTCTTTTCTCTTCATGTTAAGCACTTTAGTATTAGCTTCAACTTTGTCTGCTAATTCATAAGCTAATACTGATACATTTTCCCTATAGTCATAATCAGGTCTTGTGCAATCTCCACCTATAGCTATAAGGCTATTTTCCTTAACCATCATTGGAATACTTAAATAATCATGATATTCCTTAATATATCTTCCACCTTCATATTTCTTTCCACTTATGAAACTAGTCCATTTTCCTTCTGGAAGATAATATTTAGCTATTCCCTTATCATTAAATATTGGAGCAACTAAGATTGAATCTCCAAGCATATACTGCTTATCTAAATAAAAACACATATCATCATCTGTAAATTCTAATACCATTGATCTCATTACTGGAATCCCAACTTTATTAGCTTCATCTGCTGTTTTAAATAAATATGGCATAATACTGCATTTTAATTTGCTAAAATATCTTACAACTTCTGAAGCATCTTCATCATAAGCCCATGGAACTCTATATGAAGTACTTCCATGTAATCTACTATGAGAAGATAATAGGCCAAATGCTACCCATCTCTTATAAACATCAGCAGTTGAAGTATTTTCAAATCCTCCAATATCATGACTCCAGAATCCAAATCCAGACATGCAAAGTGATAAACCACCTCTCAAGCTTTCAGCCATTGATTCATAGTTTGACTCACAATCTCCCCCCCAATGTACAGGAAACTTTTGTCCTCCTGCTGTTGCTGACCTTGCAAAGACAACAGCTTCATCTTCACCCTTTATTTCTTTAATAGTATTAAATACTACACTGTTATACATTTCAGTATAATAATTATGCATTTTATAAGGATCTGAGCCATCGAAATACTTCACTCCTTCCACTGGAATACGTTCGCCAAAATCAGTCTTAAAACAATCCACTCCCATAGCCATTAATTCTTTAAGCTTATTGCTGTACCATTTACATGCTTCTGGATTAGTAAAGTCCACTATTGCCATTCCTGGCTGCCACATATCATACTGCCATACATCACCATTAATCTTTTTTATAAAATATCCATTTTCTTTTCCTTCTTTAAACAATTTAGATTCCTGAGCTATATATGGATTTATCCATATACATATATTCAAATCTTTTGCCTTAAGTCTTTCTAGCATGCCCTTTGGATCTGGGAATACTCTCTTATCCCACTGAAAATCACACCAGTTAAATTCCTTCATCCAGAAGCAGTCAAAGTGGAATACTCTAAGAGGAATATCTCTATCTCTCATTCCATTTACAAACTCATTAACTGTCTTTTCATCATAATTAGTAGTAAATGATGTTGAAAGCCACAAACCAAATGACCATGCTGGAGGCATAGCTGGTTTCCCTGTAAGAGAAGTATAATTTTCAATTACTTCCTTCATAGAATCTCCACCAATTATGAAGTAATCTAAATATTCTCCTGGAACACTAAATTGTACTTTTGTAACTTTTTCTGAACCCACCTCAAAGGAAACCTTTTCAGAATGATTAACAAATACTCCATATCCCTTGTTAGTCATATAAAATGGAATACTTTTATAAGATTGATCTGTACTTGTTCCACCATCTTCATTCCATATTTCAACTGTCTGTCCATTCTTAACAAAAGGTGTGAATTTTTCTCCTAATCCATATACAAGCTCTCCTACACTAAGCTGTAACTGCTCTCTCATGTATGTTTCTTCTGGATATTCTAAAAATTCTTCTTTTCCTGTTTTTATATAAGCCATTCCTCTATATTTACTAGATGTTAATTTTTCACAACCTCTAAAAAAGCTCATTTCTACATTTTCTTTATTGAACTCCATTTTTAGATTTCCTGATTGAAATACAACGTTTTTATCATCATCATTAATTAATACCTTAACATTTTCATTTTGCTGAACCTCAAATTCAGGCGTATTTTCTTTCTGTCCCATATAGTGATATGCCCTTACTCTTATTACATTTTCCATGGGCGAAGAAATTTTATAAGTTATAACAGGTCCTCCAAGTGTACATCCTCTATTAAAAACCTTATTACAAGGTGCATATAAGGTTAAAATATTATCTTCTACACTAACACTATAAATTTCCTGAGGACTAAATACCTGTACTCCTGTTTTATTTAACCAACATCCATTACTAAATCTCATATAATATAACCTCCTGTATCCATTTACTATAGTGTCATATTAACATTGATTTGTTAATGAGTATTGTCAATTCTTTACTTAAAATTGTCAATTCTTATCTTTTTTCAATAAACTGCTTCTATATTTTCCTGGCGTTGTATTATAAGTTTTCTTAAATAACTCAATAAACGATTTTACATTAGCAAATCCATTATTCAGTGCAATTTCTGTTATAGATAAATCAGTATTTATAAGCTCCTTATATGAATAGTACAATCTTATCTTATTTAAATAGCTATAAAAAGTTTCACCAGTATTTTTCTTAAAAAATCTTTCAAAATATGTTGGAGCCATTCCAATTTCATATGATATATCTTTCAAGCATAGATTAAGTTCATAATTTTGTTCCATATATGCAATAGCTTTTTTTATATTTTCTGTACTCTTTTTATCTTGGATAATAATACTTTCTCTATCTCTTTTAACCTTGCAATTTTCAATTAAAATTTTACATAATTCCATTAATAAAATAGATATCTTTAACTCATATACCTCACCTTTCTGCTTATATTCATCTGCACACTTAACCATAAGTTCTTTTATCTTTTTACTTTCCTCTTCTCTTCCTTCAAGTTCAAAGTAATATGAATCAATATGTGGATAATACTGCTTCAAAAAATCATAGGACAATAATATAGTTATAGCTTCTATTTCGTTCTTATTATTTGCTTCTGTCTCATGAAGTTCATTACTATTTACAAATAATATTTCACCTTGATGTACAACGAATTCTAAATCATTTATCTTTGCTTTTATTTCCCCTGATATAACAAAAACTATTTCTATATTGTTATGCCAATGCATAGGATAGTGAGTATTTTCTCCCTTAGTATTTCCAAAATAAATCTTTGCAGGTATAAGTGAGTTTATTTCAACTGTTTCTTTATAAAATTTCATATGTATCAATCCTTCTTAGAATTTTATTTCACTAATTCAGATACTTTTATCCAAAAAAATCCATATAGATAAAGTTATTTTAAACCATCTAATCATAGTCATCAACCTACAAAATTTTATAAGATTTTTTCTAACAAAAATAACCTTAAGCAATTAAACTAATTACTTAAGGTTATTTTCTACATGTATATAATTTTTTGTAGTGACTTATAAATCTATATAATAAACACTTTTTTATAAAAAGTACTTATTTTCTATATCTTTGTGTTTTGAGTAATAAATGTATAATAATTTATTTTATTATTTATATGAATTAAATAATTTAGCGTCATCTGTGACGTTTTCTAAATAAATTATTTTTCCATTTTCATCTAATTTAGCAATATCTATACCTGTTTGTGTATATACAGTTCCATCTTTCTTTTTACCACATACAGCCCATCTTGTTTCATACTTTTTGCTTTCTTCATTAAACTTCCAGCCTTCATACATATGTTTGATATCTACATTATTTTCAAACATTAAGTTTAAGAAGTTTTTCCATTCTTCGATTCCATTTTTTGTGTATCCATTTAATACAAAAGACATATCTTCTGTAAAAAGATTTATTAATTCTTCTCTTGCTTCTTTACTTACTCTTGATTCATCAAAAAGTCCAAAATACTTTTCTAAATATTGAGTATTATTATTTTCATTTGTACTCATTTTAATTCCTCACTTTTAGTATTATTGTTCATACAATATATAATAAATTATAAATTATAATTGATTTACAATCATTCATTATATATTATCTCCGTTAAGAATTTTAAGTATTCATCATATATATCTACACTAGGT
>DPOH01000187.1 GCA_003539755.1 Clostridium sp. | reverse complement strand
ATCATATATAGAATTTAATTATTTTTATAAATGTGTTTTCAAAATGTAGGAAAAAGGTTATAATAGTATATGTAGATGTAAATATTTATAAAATAATTAAAATATTGGGAATAAAATAATGCTATTTGTTTTATTTTGAAGATTATTGTGATTTGAAATAGAAAACTGATTATAAAAAATTATTAGTTTATCTTTTTATTTATAATCAATAAAGAGTTAATTGCATAAATTAATAATAGGTAGAAATATAAAGATGAGAATTTAATAAATTGATAAATTTGTTATGGATATATTTTAGTTTATATAGATTTAACAAAGGGGGAAAAGGTTATGAATGCATGGATAAGGAATAGTATTTTTTATCAAATTTTTACTTTGGGATTTTGTGGAGTACTTGAACCAGGAAAAGAATATAGTAAAGAAAATCGATTTGTAAAAATAGAAAAGTTGATACCTCATTTAAAAGAAATGAATATAAATGCTATTTATTTTGGACCTCTATTTGAATCTAGTAGCCATGGGTATGATACTATTGATTATTATAAAATAGATAAAAGGCTTGGAACTAATAAGGATTTTAGTGATTTATGCAGTAAGCTTCATGAAAATGATATTAAAATTATATTAGATAGCGTATTTAATCATGTAGGAAGAGAATTTAGGATGTTCAAGGAGGTTCAAAGTAATGGGTCTGCTTCTAAGTACTGCGGATGGTTTGACGGACTTGATTTTAATAGAAGAAGTCCTATGGGGGATAACTTTGATTATAGAAACTGGAATGGTTATTATGAATTAGTTAAGTTAAATTTGAAAAATAAAGAAGTTATAAATCATCTATTAGGTGCAGTTGAAGCTTGGATAGATGAGTTTGATATAGATGGATTGAGATTAGATGCAGCAGATAGTATGGATTTTGAATTTTTTAAGGTGCTTAAGAATTTTGTTGAGAATAAGAAAAAAGATTTCTGGCTTATGGGTGAAGTAATACATGGAGATTATAACAGATGGGCAAATAAAGATAGTCTTGATTCGGTAACTAATTATGAATGTTATAAGGGAATTTACTCTAGTCATAATGATAAGAACTATTTTGAGATTGCATATTCATTGAACAGACAGTTTGGGCAGTATGGAATTTATAAGGATTTATGTTTATATAATTTTGTGGATAATCACGATGTTAATAGAATTGCTAGTACTTTAAGAGTGCCAGATTATATATATAATGTTTATACACTTTTATATACAATGCCAGGAGTGCCAAGTGTTTATTATGGAAGTGAATTTGGAATTAAAGGTGTAAAGGGAAAGGGCACAGATCTTCCTTTAAGACCAGAATTAGATATAGATAATATTGAAGATAAAGATGAAAAATTACTTGATTTTATAAAAAAACTTGGGAAAATACGAGCAGAAAGCCAGGCTTTAAAGTATGGCAGTTATGAGCAGGTTGTAGTGAGAAATGAACAATATGTATTTTCAAGAACAAGTGGTGATCATAGGGTTTATGTACTTTTGAATTTATCTGATAAAGAATATACTTTGGAATTTAATATATCTTTTGATAAGGCTATAGACTTATTAGATGATAAGAAGAGCATTATAAATGGAGGAAATGTTAAGATTACAGTTCCTGCATTTTCGGGCAAGATAATAACAAAAGCAGAAGAAATTTAATTATTTATGTAAAATATTATGTCTTTAAGTAAGAAGTGTAATAAAACTAACAAAGGGGTAATAATATAATGAATTTATTAGATAATGATTATAATAATTATATTGGTAAACTCGGCATGCAGTACTCAAAAGAGAGTACAAAATTCATCTTGTGGGCTCCTAATGCTAATAATGTAAGGTTGGCCTTGTACGGTAAGGATGGAAAGAATTATACTAATGCTCCAGAAAAGATACTAGATATGAATAGGGGAGAGCAGGGAACCTGGAAAATAGAAATTGAAGAAGATTTGGATGGAGAATACTATAATTATCTAGTTACCAATAGCGGAAATGAAAGAGAGGTTGTAGATCCTTATGCAAAGGCTTTGGGGGTAAATGGAAATCGTGGAATGGTAGTAAACCTTAAAGCAACAGATCCAATAGGATTTGATAAGGATGAGAGGCCTGAGTTAAGCAGTGCAGCAGGATCAGTAATATACGAAGTTCATGTAAGGGACTTTTCTATAAATGAAAATTCTAATATTAGAAAAGATAGAAGAGGAAAATATGTTGGTTTTTGTGAACATGGAACGGCTTTATCAGAAAAATATATACCAACAGGAATAGATTATTTAAAGGACTTAGGCATAACACATGTACATTTGTTGCCTTGTTTTGATTATGAAACTGTTGATGAGAGTAAACCAGATGTACCACAATATAATTGGGGCTATGATCCAAAGAATTATTTCTGTCCGGAAGGATCATACTCTACAAATCCTTTTGATGGTGCTACAAGAATAAAAGAATTTAAGGAAATGGTTCAATGCCTTCATAAAGGTGGTATGAGAGTAGTTATGGATATGGTATACAATCATACTTATAGAAGCTATGATTCTAACCTTAATTTAGCAGTACCAGGGTATTATTATCGCCAAGATTCTAATGGCAATTTTTCTAATGGATCTGGATGTGGAAATGAACTTGCCTCTGAAAGATATATGGTAAGAAAATTAATAGTAGAATCTGTTTTATACTGGGCAAAAGAATATCATATTGACGGATTTAGATTTGATCTTATGGGACTTCATGACATAGAGACAATGAAGCTTATAAGAAGAGAGCTTGATAAGATAGATCCATCTATTTTAATGTATGGAGAAGGATGGACTGGTGGAGGTACACCACTTAGAGGTGAAGATGCTGCTGTAAAACAGAATATTGTTAAGTTTGATAAAATGCAGATTGCTGCTTTCAGTGATGATACTAGGGATGCAGTAAAAGGACATGTATTTAATATAAATGAGCGTGGATATGTAAATGGAAGAGGTGGGCTTGAAGATACTATAAAGTTTTCTATAGTTGCAGCCACTGGTCAGAAGGGAATAAATTATGATAATGTAATATATTCACACTGGTCATGGGCTAATGAACCTTATCAATGTATTAACTATATATCAGCTCATGATAACTATACTTTATGGGATAAACTTGCCATGTCAAACAGAGAAGATTCAATTGAAAAAAGAAAGAATATGAATAAACTTGCTGCAGCCATAGTTCTTACATCTCAGGGAATACCATTTTTCCAGGCAGGTGAAGAATTTTTAAGAAGTAAGAAAAATGATGATGGAAGCTTTAATCATGACAGTTATAATGCTCCAGATAGAGTAAATAGCTTGGATTGGAGAAGAGTATATGATTATAGAGATATAGTAAACTATTATAAAGGCCTTATTAAACTTAGGAAAAAATATAGGGCATTTAGAATGAATTCAGCAGAAGAAATAAGAAAAAATCTTACTTTCTTAGAACGTGGAGAAAGCTTTTACAAGAATAATGTAGTTGCATATAAAATAGAAGATAACAGTGGTAGAAATCTATCCAATACATTGGTGGTAATATTTAACCCTAATGATGAAGAAGCATTTATTGATTTGAAAGACTGTGGATGGAGTGTGTTAGTTAATAAAGAGAGAGCTGGAGTAGATGAGATTTACCCTATAGCTGGAAATAGTATAACTGTTCCTTCAAAATGTGCACATGTTTTAATTAAGAAGTAGATTTTAAGGAAGGTTTTGGGTGATATAAGTGGAAAAAGAAAAATATATTGTATTTCTAAATGATATTAGTAAGGAAAAGCCAAATGATTTTTATAAAGAAGATAAAAGTGAGTGTCCTTTCTGCAAAAGGGAATCACTTACTAATATAATTGATGAAAAAGGTCCATTTATGTTGCTAAAAAATAAATATCCAACAATGAAAAACACATGTCAGCTTGTTTTAATTGAAACTTATAAATGCGAAGGCAATGTGAGTGAATATAGTGATGAATATATTAAAGAGCTTATACGGTTTGGAGTTTCACATTGGCTTGAGATGGAAAAACACAGTGAATATGCATCAGTTATATTCTACAAAAATCATGGGCCAAGATCTGGGGGAAGTTTGAAACATCCCCATATGCAGATAGTGGGGGTAAAAGATATTGATTACAGGCTGAAGCTGAAAGATGAATACTTTAAAGGACTTTCTATTTATAAAAGCAATTTATGCGAAGTAAACTTATCAGATAGACCATATAGTGGATTTAGTGAATTCAATGTAATTATAGAGGATAATCTTGAAGGACTTGATGAACTTTCGTGTAGTGTGAAGAAAATAACTCACTATATATTAAATAATTATTTTGCAAAATGCGATAGTTTTAATATATTTTTCTATCATTGGCATAATAAAATAATATGCAAAATTAGTCCGAGATTTACAACATCACCTTTGCTCCTTGGATACGCTATAAGACAAATATCAAGTTGTGCAGAGGAAATTGCAGATAAGCTTAAAGAATTATATTATAAATAGAATTGATTTTTAAGTATGAGGCAAACTATAATGTTTGCTTTTTTCATTCTATACACTATATAAAATTATATTTGCAGAAAATTATGGATGAATTTTGAGGATAACAAAGATACGCAAATCTAGAGAGTGAAGTTTTTCATTTATATAAACTAAAAAGCGCCTCGCTTAGGGGAACGAGACGCTTTTTCAAAACCATACAAATATGGTTAAGGGGTAAATAATAATGCTTAAACTACTTTACAATCATTATTATGCAATAACTATGTGACAAAAGTGTGTCATATATATAAACAAATTATTAATAGATTTCAAGTACATTATTTTACTTCTAGATTATAAAAAGGGTATTTATTAAATAAGTTATGGTATAATTGTTAAAGCATAAGACAAAGAATTAGGTAGGTGCATATATGAAAGAATTAACACTGATAATAAAAGATGAATTTCTTAATAAATATAAAAAGGGATATCCATTGGTAATGGCTGAGGCTCTTGAAAATAGTAATATTTTAAAAGAAGAAGGCAGTATCATAAATCTTGTTGATAAAAAGAAGAATTTCATAGGAAGAGGATATTATGGAATTCAAAACAAAGGCTGTGGATGGATTTTAAGTAACAGTAAAAATAGTAAATTTGATTATAAATTCTTTTATGATAAATTAAGAAATGCTTTTTCAAAGAGAATGAGGTTATATCATTCAAGGGATACTAATGCATTCAGAGTTTTCAATGGAGAAGGTGACGGAATAGGTGGACTTACAATTGATTATTTTAATGAATATTATCTAATTACATGGTACAGTAAGGGTATTTATGTATTTAAAGATATGATAATGAAAGCTATAAAATCTCTTGTATCTGTAGATGGAATATATCAAAAGAAGAGATTTGAAGAAAACGGGATGGTTGTAGATGAAGACAGTTATGTAAGTGGGAGAAAAGCACCAGAACCTTTAATAGTAAAAGAAAATGGTGTTAATTTTGCAATTTACCTTAATGATGGAGCAATGGTTGGAGTATTCCTTGATCAGAAGGATGTAAGAAAATCAATTAAGCTACATTATTCTAAAAATAAGACGGTATTAAATACATTCTCATATACAGGTGCATTTTCTATGGCTGCAGCTAAGGGTGGGGCTATAACTACTAGTGTTGACCTTGCATCAAGAAGCCTTGAAAAAACTAGAGAAAACTTTACTATAAATGATATAGATTATAATAAACATAATATTGTAGTTGAAGATATATTCCATTACTTTAAGAGAGCTGCTAAGGAAGAACAGAAATTTGATGTGGTTATATTAGATCCACCTAGTTTTGCAACATCTAAGGATAATAGATTTAGTGCAGCTAAGGATTACCCTGACTTAGTAAAATCAGCAATAAAGCTTACTAATGATGGAGGAGTTATAGTTGCGTCTACTAACTGCGCTACATTTAATATGGTTAGGTTTAAGAAATTTATAGATAAGGCATTCAAGGAAAGCAACAAGCATTATGAAATATTAGAAGAACACAGCCTTCCAGCAGATTTTGCTGTAACAGATAAATTCCCAGAAGGTGATTATCTAAAGGTTGTATTTGTAAAGGTAATTTAGAAGAAATCAAACAATAATATACATAGTATTAAAACTATAGGATAATTAGCAATTTAGCTGACCATCCTATAGTTTTTGTATTTTAAAGAAATAATAGATAGTTTAATTTTATAAATATATATATTATTTAAATCATATATTCTTAATTAATCATTAAAAGATTCTAAAAAGGCTACAGTATATTGTGAAGCTTCATCCCATTGTTCTTGAGGAGTGATTATACTTTCACCGTCACCTTTCTGCTCACCATAATCTCCAAAGTGACCATGGTTTCCACCTACTATTTCAATGAATTCAGCATCATCTGAGTTTACTTTATATTTGGCATCAAATACTTTGTTGATATCTGCAACCTTATCTTCGCTTCCCCATATTGATAATACTCTTATATCTGTATCTTTTAATTCATCATTTTGAGGATATGATGCATAAAGAACAACTCCTTTAATAGTTTCAGGATTTTTGGCTGCAAATTTACATGCCATAACACCACCTAAAGAATGACCTCCTATAACCCAATTCTTTATATTTGGATAATCTTTTATAACATCTTTTGCTTTACCAGAACCCAATACAGCTAAATTCATAGGCATAGGTACAACTATTGTTAGATAACCTTGTTGTGCTATTTTATTCATAATTGGGGCATATGCTTCAGCCTCAACTAAGCCACCTGGATAAAATATAAATCCAGTATCATGCATATTTTCTTTTGGAGTAAATGTTATGTATTTATCATCTGTGACTGTGACTGTATCAGAACTTTGTAAATATTCTAACGCTGAGTTACTGACATCATAACTTATAATATTTCCTAGTCTATAAGGTATTGGGATAGTATCTCCTTTGCTTGAGCACCCAATTAACTGTAATGAAAATAGTAATGATAATATTATTGTAGTTAATTTCTTCATATTTTCTTCCTTTCAAGTATTATTGTGTAATAAATTTTAAGGTTTTTAATATATTAATCTTTAAAAATTTATTCATTCATTGTTAGGAGGTAAATATTAAATTTTATATTTTATATTTTATATTTGTATTTCGATTAACATATTACATTATATTATATTTTTATTATTTATATATGAAATTTATTTAAACATTAAAATATGTATAAAAAATTTTGGAAAACTAAATGAAAAAAGGAAAAGAGGAATTTTGATGAATAGAGAGGCGATTACACAACATGAAATTGAAATAAACAAGCGGGTATTAAAAATATTTTATACTTTTTCAGTACTATACTCAATATTATTAATATCTCCAATATCAACATTTTGTAAAGTGTTGATTATATCATTTGGACTTATTTCAACAATATTACTAAGAGCTATTGAAAAGAAATGTATTAATATTCGACATATTTTTTTGATTATTATGCTCTACAAGCTTTTTGATTTTTAAATAATTGAGGAGTAAACTGTTCCCGTAAGAAAGAGATGGGCGCCTTCTTAATGTTAATGTTTTTTAAATTAATGGAGGTTTTTAAAATGAGTGAGTTAGATAGAAAATTAAATGAACTTGGAGTTGACCGTATTGCTATTAGTCCATACAAACAATGGACACGTGGTTATATGGAACCAGGAAATATAGGTAACGGTTATGTTACTGGAATAAAGGTAGATGCAGGTGTTAGAGATAAGTCTGATGATGATGGATCATTCCCTAAGGCATTTGCTAAAGTTTCTAAAAAGGGAGTTCCTGCAGTTTCAATTGTTGTAGCAACTGTTATAATTGAAATAGTTATTGTTAAGGCTGCTATACAACTGATTATAAATCAGTTGTATAGCAGCCTTATTTAATTTGCATATTTAACTTTAATAATTTTAAGAGAGCTTTTTGTTTCATAAAATCATTTGTATTTTATGCACATAACATTAAGGCATAAATAAGGAAAGACTAAATTTCTATTAAATAATGAAAAATTTTTATCCTATTAAAAAAATTAGAACATAATAATATGTAGGCTTGGTAAAAATAAATGGAAATTAATTTGTTTAAGTATATAATCAAAAAAATTAATGTATAGAGAAAATAAATTAATATAATTAATATTTAAATTAATATTTTTAAAATTCTTATTTACAATAAAAGTAATAAATGTTAAAATATTAATGCGAGGTGAAAGTAAGAATGTATAAATTAATAAGCAGATGTCCAGTTTGTGAGGATAAGCTTAATATAATTAAATTAAAATGCAAGCATTGTGGTACTGTTATAGAAAATGAGTTCCAGTTATCAAAATTTGATTATTTGAATAAAGAACAGCTTAGCTTTGTAGAAACATTTATAAGATGTAGAGGGAGTATTAAAGAAGTAGAAAAAGAACTGGGAATATCATATCCAACAGTAAGGGCAAAGCTTGATGAAGTTATTACTAGTTTAGGTTATACAGAAAAAGAAGCAAAACCTAAAGGGGAAACGGTAAGTATATTAGATGCATTAGAAAGTGGAGAAATATCTCCAGATGAAGCTATAAGCAGATTAAAAGAGTAGCTTAATTTATTAAGGAATAGATAAAGAGTATAAAAGGTACAAAAGATTATATTAATCTAAAGGATAATAAAAATGTAAATGAAAATTTTAATATATGAAAGTTGGAGGATTTAATCATGAATGAAGAAATTATGAGAGTTTTAAAAATGATCGAAGAAGGGAAAATAACTGCAGATAAGGCAAAGGAAATAATTGATGCATTAAAACAGGATAAAATAATAAGTACAAATACACCAGCAGTAATTGAAGAAGAAAAAGCAAGCAATTATGAAGATAAATTCCTTAAAATAAAGGTTTTAAGTGCTGAAGGAGATAAGGTAAATGTTCAGTTTCCAGTTAAAGTTATAAAAGAAGTAATAAAGGTTACAGGAAAAATTCCAATGAGTTCAGCAGGGTTAGAAGGAGTAGATATGCAGGAGCTTTTAAATACAGTAGCAGCATGTCTTGATAATGAATCTATGGGGCAGATAGTAGATATATCATCTAAAAATGGAGACATTGTAAAGATTGTAATTGAATAGTTGAAAGGAATAAAAAGGTATGATAATCTTTGTTTCAACAGATAAAGTTCATTTTGCACTACCAATGCCTTTAGGATTAGTTTCTATTATAGGACCAATAGTTATTAAAAGTTTACCACCAGAAAAGCTTCCACAGGAGATTAAACCACTGATTTTAGAAGCATTTCCTATAATTATTAAAGATCTTAAAAAGTTTAGGGGAATGACTTTAGTGTATGTGGAAACTGCTAAAGGTGAAAAAGTATTTATAAGGATATAATTATAGAAAAAATATTAGAATAGAAAATACCTAAGGACTTAATTGAATAAATCCTTGGGCATTTTTGTTGTTAGAATATTTATATTATAAATTAAAAGTATTTACTACTTTTATAGGAGTATTATTTTTCATATAAACCTTAGGAATTCTATGTTTGAACATACATAATACTTCGTAATTTATAGTATTTAAAGATTTAGCTAAGTCATCTGCATCAAGTTTTAAAGAGCCGTCTTTTCCAAGAAGAATAACTTCATCTCCAGTTTTAACTTCTCCAACATCAGTAACATCTACCATAAACTGATCCATACAGATTCTGCCTACTACAGGAGCAAATTTACCATTGATTATTACTTTGGCACCAGGCATTAATAATCTAGTGTAACCATCAGCATAACCTATAGGAATTGTGGCAATTCTACTTTTTCTTGTAGTCTTAAATGTTCTTCCATAACTTATATACATATCTTTATCCATATCTTTTACATGAGCAACTTTTGCTTTTAATGTTAAAGCTGGTTTTAAAGGTAAGTTGGACTTTATTACATCATCTGAAGGATAATATCCATAAAGTATTATTCCAGCTCTTACTGAATCAAGGTAAGTTTCAGGCATATCCATTATAGCTCCACTGTTTGAAACATCATGCATTGGAATATTTACATCAAGGTCAGTAAGTGCATTAGAGAAATCCATATATTTTTTAAATTGTTCACGAGTATAAGTTTTATCTTTTTCATCAGCAGTAGAGAAGTGGGTAAACATTCCTTCGATTTGTATTCCAGGAAGTTTTGAGATTTCTACAACATCTTTTAATGATTGTTCATTTGGAATAAATCCAATTCTACCCATTCCAGTGTCTAAAGCTATATGAATTTTTGCTTTTTTATTCATAGAAACTGCTATGTCAGATAATTCTTTTGCATAATCTAAATCATAGACAGTTTGTTCAATATTATAATTAATAAGTTCTTCACCTAAGTAAGAAGGAGTATATCCAAGAATCATAATTGGTGCTTTTATATTACTTTTTCTAAGTTCAATTCCTTCAGTGAGAACTGCTACTGCAAGTCTTGAAGCACCATTTTCAAGTAAAGTAGGTACTACATTTACAGCACCGTGACCATAACAATCAGCTTTTACTACAGCTATTACTTCTTTGTTACCAGCTAGTCTTTTTATATTCTGCATATTGTATGCAATTGCATCTAAATCTATTTCAGCCCATACAGGTCGAAGTATCTTTTTCATAAAAATTACCACCTTAAAATAATATATACTTCAAAAATTACAATGTTGAAATAAATACATAATATGTATCTATTATTTAGTCATTTGTTATTAAGTATATTGTATTCCTAAAGGTAATAATATGAAAGAACCACCAAACTTTAAAATTTAAGTAATGGTGGTTTATATTTTTTATAAACAGATTTTAGTTGTTGATTTTTGTTTGTATTATTTTGATGTTATCAGTTTGATATTTTTTCCTATTATTTTAAGTCCTTTTTCTATATCTTTATCACTGACTCTGCCAAAACCAATTCTAAAACAATTGAATCCTTTTGGTCTTTCAGTTTGGGTTTTATTATTATCCATGTTGTTAAAATAATTGTTATCAGTATTTTCACACATAATTGTATTATTAATTAAATGATTATTAACAGGAGGATAATATGATTCGTAAAAAATATCCCCAGGCATGAAAATTACGTTATCTTTATAGCATAATTCTAAAAGATGACGTGCATCAATATTGTCTTTAAGTTTTATATATACATGTAATCCACCTTCGCCTGTAACATAGTCATAAGGGATATATTTATCTATCATTTTCGTAACCAGCTTAAATTTATCTCTATAGTATTTGCGTACATTTTTTACATGTCTGTTAAATGCGCCACTTTTTAAATAATAATAAAATACACTTTGGTCTAAGAAGGAAGAGTGAATGTTTCTTCCACGTTTTACGCTTTCAAGAATATCTATAAGACTTGAATCTGCGCATATCCATCCGATTCTGAGACCAGGAAATAATATCTTTGAAAGACTTCCAAGGTAGATGACTCCATTTCCACTTCCACATAAGGATGCAATTGGATCTATTGGAGAACTTGAATAAAGAAGTTCTTCATTAAATCCATCCTCAATAATAGGAACAGAATATTTCATAAATATTTTGTAAATTTCGTTTCTTCGTTCAGTTTTTGTAACTATACCAGTTGGATTATTATATGAAGGAATAAGATATCCTAGTTTTGGAGTATATTTTGACAATGCATCCTCAAGTTCAGAAAGTATAATGCCTTCAGAATCCATAGGTATCTGTATTATTTTTAATCCATATGATTTCATTATTTTTAATGCTGTATTATGAGTAGGCTCTTCACATATAATTACATCACCAGGTTTTGTAAGGGTAGATATTATTATATCAAATGCCTCTGTAAATCCATTTGTGATAAGTATGTCTTTATTAGAAGTATTCACTCGTTTTTCATTCATATATTTAAAAAGGTAGTCAATAAGAGGCTTATATCCCTTAGCATATCCGTAATTTAAAAGATTTACTTCTTCATAATTCCATGCATCTAAAAGGGAACGCTTAAAATCATCTAAATTAAAAAGGTTACTTTCAGGAGAAATTGATTTAAATGAAATCATTCCTTTTTTATATGGAAGCTCTGTCTTTATGATATCTAAGTTTCTTAAACTTCTACCATAATTGTTTATTTTTGAAGAATAGTCTATAGTGTATTCAATACTTTTATGTTCAGTTTCAATAGATAAGAATGTACCTATTCCTCTTTTTGTAGTAATAATACCGTTGCTTTCTAATTCTTCATATGCAGATATAACTGAATTTCTACTTATATTTAAAAACTTACTTACTTCTCTAGTTGAAGGAAGCTTGCTTCCCTTATTTAAAGTACCGTTCTTTATGGCTTGTAGTATATGATTTTCAATCTGAATGTGAATAGGTTCACTATTATTTAATTTTAAATTTGAAAATATCAAAATGTCACCTCATTCTCAATTTATAAAATATAAACATTAAAAATCAGATATTAGTTATGGAACTTTTAATATATTTTAAACAGTAAGATTATAGCATAGTATCTTTTGGAAATTCTAGTATTAATAAAATAATAACAGATATATAATGAGTAGGATAAATAAAGCATAAAAAAATAGAACCAGATGAATATACACTACCTAGTTCTATTTGGGTTAAAAGATATAAGAATTATATAATTTTTACTTGTTTTGTTATCTTATTTATATTGTATTAATTAAATAAGATTTATGCTAAGACTGATTTTAAATATTCTGCAATTTCATCACATTGGCAGTTAGCAAAGAAGTATTCTTGGAATTTTTCTCCGCTTATAGTTTCCTTTAAGAATTCTTGGTCAATATTCTTAAGAATTGTAATCATATCAGTGTGAGTTATTTTCTTTACTTGGTCTAAGATTTTTTTATTACGTTGTTCTGGAACAACTCTTTCTTTTGGATATCCTTGTCCGCTTTCACCTGAGAATAATTTTTCAAAAATATACTCAAGGTTTAATTCAGCTCCCCATCCAAATCCTTTTGCATAAGGCATTGCTATAGCATTACCATCATTTATTTGAGCAAACATATATGCATCAGAAGGATCTACAATGTGTCCACATAATACGTTAGGAAATGCATTACATGCAAGCATTGCACCTTCCCCAGTTCCGCATCCAGTTACAACAAAATCTGCCGCTTTTGAATTAATTAAGATAGCTGTTAAAAGACCTGCTTGAACGTAAGTTAATTGTGCTTTATCTTCAGCAGTATACATACCATAATTAAAAACTGTATGTCCTTTTGGTTCAACTACTTTTTTTAAAGAATTGTAAATGATTGAGTTTTTACTAGCTTGGCTGTTTTCATTGATTAAAGCAATTTTCATTTTAATACCATCCCTTTTATTAAATAATTAACCATGTGTTCAAAAAATATTATAGTTAACGTGAACAATTATTTGAATCAATAGTGTAATATTAAAATCTGAAAAGATAAAAATATACCAATATATAAAATTAGAAATAATATATATGTCATTAAAAAAAGTAGAATAGTAAACATTGTTGGTAATTATCTGTTAACGTATACAAACAAAATAAACAATATATTTATTATGTAAATATTTTTAAGCACATAGGTATATTCGATATTATAGCATTTTTTTTGATTTTTACAAGTATAATATTAAAGCAAAATGATATAAATAAAATATATGTTGATATTATATTAGATTTCTCTAAATCTTTTTTTGGAGCTATATATGCAGTATTAAAGTACTATTTTAACTTATTTTCCATTATACATTGATCGGTATTTTAATGGAGTTATATTAGTTATTGATTTAAAAACTTTTGTAAAATATGTGCTACTTTCAAAGCCTACCTTAAATGCTATTTCTGTAATGGATAAGTCTGTGTTTTTTATAAAATTTTTACTTGCTGATATTCGTGTAAAGTTAATATATTCAATAAGTGTGATGCCAAGAACATCCTTAAAAGTTCGACTTAGATAATAGTTACTCATATTATATTTTTGAGCAAGAGAACCAAGAGTTAATTTCTGATTATAATTTTTGTTTATATATTCAGAAATATTTGAAATTTTATTATATTGAGCATTAGGAAATTTTAGACCTTTAGAATAGTCATACTTTTGGCAAGTCACTAAATAAGTAAGAATTTCAGATAACTGAAGCTTCAATAATGATTCATAGCCATAAGGTTTATTTTCATATTCATTAAGCATTTTAAAAAGTAATACTTTTATATAATTTTCATCTCCTATATTTATTTTGAATATATGATTTTGAGTAAATAGAGTAGAAAAATCAAAATCTATTGAATTTATAATATCATTCAAAAAAGAATCCTTAAAATTAATAAGCATACGCCTATACATATTTTGATTAGCGGTTACAGTTTTATGTATTTCATTTTTTGCAATAAGAATAAAGTCACCGGGTCTTATATAATAGAATTTATCCTTTAAAAAAATATATCTTTCACCTACTATCTGATAATATAATTCATAATGATTGTGTAAGTGAGTATCACACATTGTTTTTGAACCAAAGGCCTCAAGAAATTCAATTCCAAAAGAATTATTTTTATCTAGAAGATCTAAATATCCATCCATAAAAAAATCACCTCATTTTATAAATTAAGTTAGGGTTAATAATATTTCTTAATTTTTATATATCAAGGCTTCAAAAGCCAAGATTTTTATATAACTCAAATTTTCTATTATTTTTGTACCACTTTGGATGAAACTAACTATATACATAAATAATTAATTAGTTATAAAGCATACTTGAATAAAATTATTTATTGAAATAATTTTATTTATTGAGATTAATTATAAACGTTTTCAAAATTGATATTCTAACACTTAATAAATGTTCAATTTTTGTCAAATCACTTATTTTAATCTCTAAAATTAATAATATAATAGCAAAATTTTTATGAAAATTCTATACGTTTGCAAAAAAATTAAAGAAACAGAAATATATTGGCATTATAATATAAATGCGCTTAAGGAAAGGAGAATAAATAATGGAGTATTATGACGGCGGTGTAAAAAATATTAAGATAGCTTATATTGGAGGTGGCTCACGAGGTTGGGCATGGGGGCTAATGAGTGATCTATCTCGTGAAAAGGTTTTAAGTGGTACAGTAAGCTTATATGATATAGATCATGAAGCAGCAGAGAATAATGCAATAATAGGTAATAAACTTAGTGCTAGAGATGATGTACTTGGAAAATGGAAATATGAAGTGGCAGAAAGTTTAGAAAAAGCTTTGACAGGTTCAGATTTTGTAATAATATCTATACTTCCAGGAACATTTAAAGAAATGGAATCAGATGTACATGCTCCTGAAAAATATGGAATATATCAATCAGTAGGTGATACAGTAGGACCTGGAGGAATAGTGAGAGGACTTAGAACAATTCCAATGTATGTCGAAATTGCAGAAGCAATAAAGAAATATTCAAGAGATGCATGGGTAATTAATTATACAAATCCAATGACATTATGTGTCAGAACACTATATGAAGTATTTCCTGAAATAAAAGCTTTTGGCTGCTGTCATGAGGTATTTGGAACACAAAAATTATTGGCAGAAGCTATAAATGATATTATGCATGAAGAAAAAGTTTTAAGAGAAGACATAGAGATTAATGTAAAAGGAATTAATCATTTTACATGGATAGATAGAGCAAGCTATAAAGGAATCGACTTAATTCCAATTTACAAGAAATTTGCAGACAAGTATTATGAAGAGGGATTTGATGATGGTGGCGATGATAACTGGATGAATAACAGTTTTAAATTTGCACACAGAATTAAATTTGATTTATTTAAGAATTTTGGACTTATAGCAGCTGCTGGTGATAGACACTTAGCTGAATTTGTACCTGGTAAGTGGTATCTTAAGGATAAGGAAACAGTTAAGTCATGGAAATTTGGACTTACAACAGTTAAATGGAGAATGGATGACCTTGAAAAAAGACTTGAAAAAAGCAGAAAACTTGTAAATGGAGAGATGGAATTTGAAATCAATGAAACAGGAGAAGATGGTGTAAAGCAAATAAAAGCTCTTTTAGGATTGGGAGATTTGGTGACCAATGTAAATTTACCTAATAGAGGACAGATAAGTAATCTTCCATTAGGTGCAGTAGTTGAAACAAATGCATTATTTAGAAAAGATTTTGTATCTCCAGTTATAGCAGGACCTATTCCATCAAATATAAATTCAATGGTGATGAGACATGTAAATAATGTTGAAACCGTATTAAAAGCAGGACTTAATAAAGATAAAAATCTTGCATTAACAGCGTTTGTAAATGATCCATTAGTTACATGCACATTTGATGAAGCTAAGGAGTTATTTAATGAAATGCTTCAAAATACAGCTAAATATTTACCAAAAGAATTTTTTAAATAGTGAATTAAAGTAGTAGAATACAAATGATTAAGTTAAATAAAAGTTATAAAGTAAGTAAAATGTGTAAAATAAAGAAAATCATTCTCTTTGTGATATAGTAATTTCGCCAAAAACACAAATGCCACAAAGGAATGAATAGAATACAATTATACCATTAAAGATTAAAATAGAAAATACTTATTATTGGAATATAGAAAGAATATGAAATCAATAATAATTTTAAGTACTTAGGAAAGGGATAAGAAGTCTGAATTTAAAATTAAAAGTGATGTATAAGATTTCTGAAGAACAAGGTTATGAGTAAAGTAAGAAAATGTTTTAAAATGAAGCTTTTTAAAGGCTTTGAAGAGGAATACAAGAAGAGACATAATAATTTATGGCAGGAAATGAAAGACATGATACATGAATATGGAGGAAGTAATTATTCAATATTTTTAGATAAAGAGACCAATACATTAATCGGTTATATAGAGCTAGAAGATGAAGAACTTTGGAATAAGAGTTCTGAAACTGAAATTTGTAGAAAATGGTGGGATTATATGGCGGATATAATGGAAACTAATGAAGATAACAGTCCGGTTTCTATAGATTTAGAACCAATGTTCTTTTTAAAGTAAACGTTTTTGCAAATAAAGATAAAAATAAATGAAACAAAAGATATATTGAAAAGATAAAAAATTAACACTAATAAATTGTAGCGCTTATGTAGGAGGATATTATGAACTTAAATGAAAAAAGATTAAAAACAAAACTTGATTTGGTTGTTAACAAACTTATCAATTTAAAGGCAGATATTGATGAAGAAAAAATGCTTGAAGAAGGTGATGAATCTATTGGAATGTTCCCAAGAGACTTTGGATTTGAAGAATGGGATTGGCCTCAAGGCGTAGGATTGTATGGACTTTATAAATTAGATGATTTTAATAAGACTGATGAATATAAAGATTTTATAGTAGACTGGTATAAAAAAAATATTGAAAAGGGATTACCTTCAAAAAACATAAATACAACAACACCACTTTTAACTTTAGCAAATTTATGTGATAAGTATAGCAATAAACAATTTGAAGATTTATGTGTAAAATGGGCAGATTGGCTTATGGAATGTATTCCAAGAACTAGAGAAGGTGGATTTCAGCATGTTACAAGTGCAAATGGAGATAGACAAGGAGTAAGGCTTAATGAAAGTGAAATGTGGATAGACACACTATTCATGACAGTATTATTTTTAAATAAGATGGGACAAAAGTATAAGAGACAGGATTGGATAGATGAAGGAATAAATCAAGTACTTATGCATATTAAATATCTTTATGATAAGAAGAGCGGATTGTTTTATCATGGATGGAGTTTTAATGAAAATAGCAATTTTGGAGAAGTTTTCTGGTGTAGAGGAAATTCATGGTTTACACTTGGAATATTAGATTATATTGAGATGTTTGATGGTACTTTAAATTCTGGAATTAAAAAGTTCTTGATTGATACATTTAAGGCTCAAGTAAAAGAATTAATTAAATATCAATCTAAATCAGGACTTTGGCACACTGTAATTGATGATGAAGACAGTTATGAAGAAGTTTCTGGTTCTGCAGCAATAACAGCAGGAATTCTTAAAGGAATAAGACTAGGAATTTTAGATGAAAGCTTAAAAACTAAAGCTTATAAAGCAGTAGATGCAATTTTAGATAATATAGCAGAAGATGGAACAGTTCTTAATGTGTCTGGAGGAACTGGAATGGGTTACGATAAAGAACATTATAAGAATATTATAATTGCTCCTATGGCATATGGACAATCACTTACAATTGTAGCTCTTGTAGAAGCATTATATCATATAAAATAAAAAAATTGATATTTTATAAGAAATTGAAAATATAGTTTATAAATAATATTAGTGAAAATTATTTTTAGTCATTATGAGGAAGTGAATTCAGTGAAAACTTTAAAAAAAATATTTGTTCTAATAGTATGTTGTTTGTTTATAGGATCTTTGGGGACAATTGCTTTTGCTCAGGTAAAAAATGTTGAGAATAGTAAGACTAAATTAAAAATTGCACATGGGCAAGCAAAGGATTCTTTAATAGGAAAATCTCTTAATGATGTTGCTGATAATTTAAGTAATAATTCAAATTTTGATGTTGAAGTTTATACAAGTGGTGTTTTAGGCTCAGAAAAAGATATGATAGAACTCGTAAAAGCAGGAGTTCTTGATATGGCTAAAGTAAGTGCTACAGCCCTTGGACAATTCGATGATTATTACTCTATATTTGCATTACCATACTTGTTTACAGGAACTGAGCATTATTATAATGCAATGGATAATAGTGAAGCAATTCAAGAAATTTTTACTAGAGATAAAGATAAAGGGTATATGGCAATTGGATGGTATGCATCAGGAGCAAGAAATGTGTATAAAAAAGAAGAAGGCCCTGTTAAAGGTCCAGAAGATATGAAGGGGAAAAAATTTAGAGTTCAGGAAAGTTCAACTTCAATGAAAATGATTGAACTTATGGGGGGAGCTCCAGTACCTATGTCTGCAAGTGAAACATATACAGCAATGCAACAGAATGTAATAGATGGTGCAGAAAATACTGAAATGGCTCTTACAGTTGATAAACATGGTGAGCTTGCAAAGTCATACACTTATACAGAACATCAATATTCACCTGATATTGTAATAATAAGTAGTAAGTATTGGGATAGTTTAAATGAAGAACAACAATCTGCAATTAAAGAAGCATTAAAAGAATCTAATGAACAATACAAAAAAGATTATGTTGAAACTATTGAAGATGCAACAAAAGAAGCAGAAGGAATGGGTGTAACATTCTACAAGATAGATAAAACTCCATTTATTGAAGCAGTTCAACCAATGCATCAAGATTTTAAGGATAAAGGTGAAAAATATAAAGAGTATTATGAAGATATTCAGCAATACAAATAATTAATAAAGAGGTATGTACTATGAAAAAGATTATAGATAGAACATTAAATGGTGCAATTGTAATATTGCTTGCATGTATGGCAGTAGTGTGCTGCTGGCAAGTATTCACAAGATACGTACTTGGTAATCCAAGTAAGGTGACAGAAGAGTTTTTAAGATATTCACTTATATGGCTTACTATGCTCGGAAGCCCATATGCATATGGATTAAATAAGCATTTATCAATAAACTTTTTTACAAAGACATTTAGTGCAAAACATCAAAAAATTATTAACACATTTATTGAATTAGCAGTAATTTTCTTATCAGTGTTTGTATTAATATATGGTGGAATTTTAGTATGTATGAATTCAGTTGGTCAAACATCTGCAGCTATGCATCTTCCAATGCCAGTTTTGTACATGTCATTACCTATAAGTGGAGTATTAACTATTTATTATTCAGTGTTAAAGCTCAAAGCTTTATTTAGTAGTGAAAAGGTATACGAAAAAAATGTTAAGAATACCTTAAAAGAAACTGTCACAGAAGGTTAATAAGGGGGACAAATTTTATGGAATTACAAGTAGGATTATTATTAATAATAATATTTTTTACACTGTTAATATTTAATGTACCTATTTCATTCGGTATAGTTCTATCAGCATTAGGTGCAATGACATATTGCCTTACACCAAAGTTTGGAATGTTTATTTCAGCACAAAAGCTTGCAACTGGTATGGATAGTTTTACATTGATTGCAGTACCGTTCTTTATTCTTGCAGGGCTTCTCATGGGCAATGGAGGAATTGCTAAGAAATTAATAAATTTATCTCTAGCATGTTTTGGTAAAGTACCAGGATCACTTGCACATACAAATATTGCAGGTAATGCATTATTTGGATCACTTTCAGGATCAGGTGTAGCAGCTGCTGCTGCAATAGGTGGAGTAATGGGAAATCTAGAAAAGGAAGCAGGATATGATGAAGGATTTTCAGCAGCAGTTAATGTAGCAACAGCTCCAGTAGGACAATTAATTCCACCAACAGCAGCATTTATAGTATATTCATTAGCAAGCGGAGGAACTTCAGTCGCAGCATTGTTTATGGCAGGATGGATTCCAGGATTATTATGGTGTTTTGTATGTATGATAGTAGCATTTTTTATAGCAAAGAAACATAATTACACAACAGCAAACTACAAATTCGATTTAAAACTAATATTTAAATGTTTTATAGATGCAATACCTAGTTTACTCCTTATTGTAATCGTTATAGGAGGGATAATACTTGGAGTATTTACTCCAACAGAAGCAGCAGGTATAGCAGTAGCTTATACATTTATATTATCAGTATTTATATATAAGAGTATTAAATTATCTGAAATGCCTAAAATTTTAAGTGAAGCAGCAGTTATGACAACAACAGTAATGCTTATTATAGGAGCATCATCAGTATTATCATTCGTAATGTCATTTACAGGAATACCTGCGGCAATTAGTAAATTAGTTCTTGGAATATCTACAAATAAGGTTGTAATTTTAATAGTATTAAATATATTCTTATTAATAGTAGGAACATTTATGGATATGGCACCAGCATTATTAATATTCACTCCAATTTTCTTACCAATAGCAAAGACTTTAGGTATGGATCCAATTCAATTTGGAGTAATGATAGTAATGAACCTTGCAGTTGGTACTATAACACCTCCAGTTGGAAATGTATTATTTGTAGGATGTAGTGTGGCAAATCTTCAGATTGAAGATGTTATGAAAAAGATAATTCCATTCTATTGTGCGATATTTGTAGCACTTTTATGTGTAACATTTATACCACAGTTAAGTATGTGGCTTCCAGGGGTTCTTGGAATGATAAAATAATAATTTAAATAAATATAAATAAAACAATAAAGACAAAAGTATTTTACTTAAGTTTTTATTGTTTTATTTTTTTGTTTTTTTGTTTTTTTGGTAGCACATTGCTTAATGTATAAAATTCAAATTTACTAATTAATATTAATTAACTATATATTAAAAAAATACTACAGCTAATGTAAACGAATACTTAATTGGGTATAATATTATAAGTTTAAAAGGATATATATATTATTAAAAATGTAAGGTATGCACATGTAATATAAAGGCGTATATTATAGATAATTATTTGTTAACGTGTGCAAATATATGTAAAAAATATATGTACATTCTCTAATATATAAATATCCTTTAATGCTATATTGGTTATATTTTATATTATATATTTTTTTGACTTTTTTACAAGGGTTATATTAATTATCATTTTTTTATTTGGAATAAAAGGTGATTGCGGTATGATTTTTATTAAAACTTAACAGTAATATGTTCAAAAGCATTAAAATACCATATAATAGATAAGGAATATTTTAATGTATACATAGATATAATGAAGGAGAATAAATAGAATGGTAGAAATAATTTTAATTATGTTTGCAGTCATAATTATATTATTGTATTTATTATTTAAATTTGGAATTGTAAAAAGGAGAGTTATAGTTACCATAGTTGAAAGCCTTCCTATAGGGATTTTTAGAGATAAGGATAAAAGCTATGAAGTAGAAAATAGAGTTTATGTAAAAGGCTCAAGAAAAGATGAACTAAATTTAAATAATGAAGATAATAATGAAAATAAAAATTCCTTTGAGGGGAAGGAACGTTTGGGGGAAAGTGAGTACATAGATAATACAAGTGATAAAACTGTATACTGGACACCAAAAGGAAGAACTTATCATATTTCTAAATCATGTTTTGCATTATCAAGAAGTAAGGTTATAGTTGAAGGAACGATTGAAGAAAGCGAAAAAAATACATTATGTGATTTATGTAAGGATTATTTGTAAAAAAATTAAGGAATAATATAATTGCAAAATTATATTATTCCTTAATTTTTTATATAGAATAAAATTTACACGTTAATATTTACTTATATTTTATAGAGATTAGTAAAAACTAAACTTAATAATAGAGTTTGTGAAAAACTAATATTATAAATCTATAAATTTGGAGGTATAGAGTGGAAATAGAAGCTGAAAAAATTAAAAATGATGATATAGATGAAAATAAAAAAGAAGAAATTTTAAAAAAAGTAAAAAGATATCCCAAGAAAAGAAAGAAATTATATCCTTTAAAAAATAAAGTAAAGATAATTCCTTTAGGTGGTCTTGGTGAAATAGGAAAGAATATAACTGCATTTGAATATAAAGATGAAATAATTGTTGTGGACTGTGGTCTTGCATTTCCAGATGAAGATTTGTATGGAATAGATATGGTTATCCCTGATGTTACTTATTTGATAAAAAATAAAGATAAAGTAAAGGGGCTTTTTATAACACATGGTCATGAAGATCATATTGGAGCAGTGCCTTATATTTTAAAGCAGATTAATATGCCTGTTTATGCCACAAAACTTACTATAGGTCTTATTGAAACTAAATTGATAGATCATAATATATTAAGTGAATGTATATTAAATACAGTGAGTGCAGGCGATACTATTAATTTTAAATATTTGAGAGTTGAGTTTATAAGAACTAATCATAGTATACCAGACAGTACATCTCTTGCTATACATACACCAATAGGAACAATAGTACATACAGGAGATTTTAAGGTTGATTTTACACCTATTGATAATAAAATAATAGATCTTCAAAGGTATGCTGAACTGGGAAAAAAAGGTGTACTATTACTTATGGCAGATAGTACAAATGCACTTCATAAGGGATATACAATGTCTGAAAAAATTGTTGGTGAAACACTTCAGAATTTATTTGCAAAGGCTAATGGAAGAATAATAGTATCAACCTTTGCTTCGAATGTACACAGATTACAGCAAATAAGTGATTGTGCTATGAAGTATAATAGAAAGATAGCTTTTAGTGGTAGGAGTATGGAAAAGATATCTGAAGCAGCAATAAGGCTTGGATATTTGTTTATACCACAAGATATGATAATAAGCTTAGATGATTTAGATAAATATCAAAATGACAGGATTACTATTGTTACAACTGGAAGCCAAGGAGAATCAATGGCTGCACTTACAAGAATAGCATCATCTACTCATAAGAAAATTCATATTCAAGAAGGTGATATGGTAATAATATCAGCATCACCTATACCAGGAAATGAAAAGGCTGTAGATAATGTAATTAATGATCTTACTGAAAAAGGTGCAAATGTTATATATAAAGCAATTGAAGATATACATGTATCAGGTCATGCTTGTGAACAGGAGCTTCGTTTAGTTCAGACACTGCTTAAACCAAAGTTCTTTATTCCAGTACATGGAGAATATAAACATCTTTTTGCTCATTGTAAAATAGCTCATAGTATGGGAGTACCAAAAGAAAATACTTTTATACTTGATACAGGAGATATATTTGAACTTACAAGAGATAGTGGTAAGATTGCAGGTAAGGCTCCATCAGGAAGGGTGCTTATTGATGGAATGGGAATTGGTGATGTAGGAAATATGGTTCTTAGAGATAGAAAGAACCTTGCTGAACATGGAATGCTTACAATTGTAGTTGTAATAGATAAACAGGAAAAGAGCATAGTATGTGGACCTGATATTGTTTCTAGGGGATTTGTATATGTAAGAGATAGTGAAGAACTTATGAATGAGATAAGAGAAATAGTGCGCAAATGTGTTCAAACATGTTTTGATAATAACATAAATCAATGGCCTGAAATAAAGAATAGTATAATACGTGAAGTGGATAAGTTCATTTATGCAAAAATGAAAAAGAAACCTATGATTCTTCCAGTTATTATTGAATTATAATATATAATTAAATAATAATTAAAAGAAGAGGTTTTGGATGAAAATCTACAACATAAAATAACCGTTGCCACAAATAGCAACGGTTATTTTATATGAGAATAAACTTAATATTAATTGAGATGTAAATTAATATTGATTAATATAATTAATTTTTACAAACAGTTATAGATTATTAAATAATTTTATGCAATGCCTAATAATCTTACAATAGTAGTAAAAATAAAGCATATAGTTATTCCTGTTACAGTAGGAACTAAAAATGAGATGCCAGTCCATTTTAAGCTTTGAGTTTCTTTTCTTATTGTCAAGCAGGTTGTACTGCATGGCCAGTGCATAAGAGAAAATAACATTACACATATGGCTGTATGCCATGTCCATCCATTAGCTACTAGAAGGTTATGAAGTGCTGAGGTGCTTTCTAAATCCAAAATTGTGCCTGTTGCCATATAACTCATAATAATTATTGGGATTACAATTTCATTGGCTGGGAATCCAAGAATAAATGCCATTAATATATATCCATCGAGGCCTATCATATTGGCAAATGGATTTAAAAATGTTGCACAATGTGTGAGTACACTAACACCTCCTATAGTTATATTAGCCATAAGCCAGATCACTATTCCAGCTGGAGCAGCAACAACTACAGCTCTTCCAAGAACAAATAATGTTCTGTCAAATATAGAACGAACTATTATTTTACCAATCTGAGGTTTTCTGTAAGGAGGAAGCTCTAAAGTAAATGAAGTAGGTATTCCTTTCAATATTGTTTTTGAAAGTAGTCTTGAAATCATTAGTGTCATAAAAATACCTAGAAGTATTACACCAGTAAGAATAACTGTAGAAATTACTGATTGAAATGGACCTGTAAACATTCCAGCAAAAAACATGGTTATAATTGCAATAAGAGTAGGAAAACGTCCATTACATGGAACAAAATTGTTTGTTATTATAGCTATTAATCTTTCTCTTGGAGAATCTATAATTCTGCATCCTACTATACCAGCTGCATTACATCCAAATCCCATACACATTGTAAGAGCCTGTTTTCCACATGCACATGATTTTTTAAAGAAGTTATCTAAGTTAAAAGCAACTCTAGGAAGGTAACCTAAATCTTCGAGAAGGGTAAATAGAGGGAAAAATATAGCCATTGGAGGTAGCATTACAGAAACAACCCAGGCTAAAGTTCTATACATACCTTGCACAAGTATACCTTCAACCCATGCAGGAGCACCTATATAGACAAAGAATTCAGTAAGTCTGTCTTGCACCCAGAATAAACCATCTGAAAGTATTTGAGAAGGTACATTTGCACCGGTTATAGTGAGCCAGAATATTACTCCAAGAAGAAGTATCATTAATGGAATACCAAATTTTTTAGAAGTTAAAACTTTATCTATTTTTCTATCTCTTGAATTATACTGATTTGTTGAAAAATTGACACATTCTTTGCAGATGCTTTCAGCTTTATTTACTAATGTGGATACTATTTCATATCTTAATTTATTATTGTCTATTTGATTTTCAGAAAGAAATTTTTTTTCATTCTTTATACATTCTGATATTTCAGGGTTATCGTTTATATCAAACTTTAGGTATTCATTTAGTGAGTGTAATAAGGTCTCTTCATTTTCTAATAATTTTATTGATACCCATCTAGGATTTATCATTCCTTTTAGAGATGTGGAGATTTTTGAATAAATTATAGAAATAGATTTTTCAATAATCTCATTATATTTGATTTTTAATGGCATCTGTATGATTTTGTTGACTGTAATGTTATATACAGTATCCATAAGAGCATCAAGTCCCTGTCCCTTAGCTGCACTTGTTGGGATTACGGGTACTCCAAGTATGTTGGATAATTTCTTTATATTAATAGAAATTCCTTTTCTCTTTGCTTCATCCATTAAATTAAGACATATCACTACGTTGTTTGTAATTTCAATAGTTTGGAGAACTAGGTTTAAATTTCGTTCTAAGCAGGTTGCATCTACAACAACTATTGTAAGGTCAGGATTTCCAAAACATATGAAGTCACGTGCAACTTCTTCTTCAACAGAATTAGCCATTAAGGAATAAGTTCCAGGGATATCTACAAGGGTGAATTCAGTATCTTTATGAGTATATTTACCACTGGCATTACTGACTGTTTTACCAGGCCAGTTTCCAGTATGCTGTTTTAATCCAGTAAGATTATTAAAAACTGTACTTTTACCTACGTTGGGGTTTCCAGCAAGAGCTATTATTTTATTATTATTTGTACGAGTTAAGTTCAACTGTTCATCTAATAAATTAGATCCAGTTGATTTCATAGTTAGTCCCATATTGTATTAAACTCCTTTACATATTGATATAAGCTCCTATTAAAGTATGCAGTATCAGTAAGTAGTACTGAAAAAATTTAAGGTTATATTCTGCTATTTAGGAATTTTAATAGGAGTTTATTAATATTTATAATTAGAGATATTTAAGTTTACTTAGATACTCTATTTTACATTGCTTCAACAATTATTTTTGAGGCATCCTCTGATCTTATAGCTATTACGGTGCCACGTATTAAATAAGCTATAGGATCACCAGATGGACTTTTAGAAAGAGGAAGGATACTTGTTCCATTAATTAGTCCTAAGTCTAGAAATCGTCTTTGGATAGAACCTTCAGCATTAATATTTTTTACATAACATTCAGTATCTAAATTTATATTATTTAAAGTTGTAGTATAATTTGTTTTTTTATTATTCATAACAATTTCCTTTCGTATTTTAAAAGTTTTTATTCAATTTATTAGTCTAAAGAAAAAATCTTTCTCTAGACTAACATATGAAAATCAGGGCAAAAGTGACACTTATTTTTGAAAGGATGTTTTTATATTGGGAAAATCTAAGAAAGACTTTCATACAGTACGAGGATATGAAAATATAAATATGAATAAAAAGCTGCTTACACCATCAATGGAGGATTATCTTGAAATGATATATAGGTGTAGCGAAAATGAAGAATTTGTAAGGGTAAACAGAATAGCTCAAAAACTTAATGTAAGAGATTCTTCTGCATCTAAAATGATGAAGAAATTAGGTGAATTAAATCTTGTTAAATATGAAAAATATGGAGTAATAATGCTTACTGAACAAGGAAAAAGGATAGGCAGTTATCTTTTAAGCAGACATAATATAATTGATAAGTTTTTTGAATACCTTGGAAAAACTGATGATGTATTATCAGAAATAGAATTGATTGAGCATGTTGTAAGCAGTGAGACAGTTGAAAATATGTATTTTTTTAATAAGTTTTTAGAAGAAAATAAAAATATACTTGAGGAATACAATAAATTTAAGAAAAATAATAAAATGCAATATTAATAATCTTTTTTATGAAGGCATTGATATAATGTGTCTGTAAGAAAATGTTTTTAACTAAGAATAAATTATGTGTTATAGTCATCTATACATATAATTTATTTTTTATTTTGCAACATTTTATTATTGCTAGTTGTATTATATATAGAAGGGAGGACATCTTTATTGAATGATGTTTCGTTACGTACGCATGAAATAATCGAAAAAGATTTAGACTGTTATGGAGATATGATTCTGAGATTGGCATATTCATATATGAAAAATATCCATGATGCTGAAGATATAGTACAGGATGTATTTGTTCAACTTATGAAAAATATTGATAAATTTGAGAGTGATGAACATAAAAAATCATGGCTTATAACAGTAACAAGAAATCTCTGCAAGAATAAGTTAAAATCCTCTTGGTTTAAAAAGAGGGATGAATTAGTTGAGATGCCCTATTACGATAAATATAAGAATAATGATGTGCTTGATACAGTTATGAAGCTCCCACTTAAATACAGGGAGGTTATACATTTGTTTTATTATGAAGATTATTCAACAGCACAGATAGCTGATATTATTGGAAAAAAGGAATCTACAGTACGATCATTATTACATAGGGGAAGGAAGATCCTAAAAGATATCTTAAAGGAGGGGTATGATTTTGAGTAAGAAATATATCGAATCCATGAATAAGATTACTATGGATGATAAACTGAAGAAAAGAATACTTGAAAAAGTATCACAGGTAAGTGAAGAGGAAATAAATAATAATATTATTGATATACAGAAAAATAAAAGACATAGCAGAGGTCAGAGAAGATTTGCTGGAGTTGCAGCTGCATGTTGTGCTCTTTTTGTATGTGCAGGATTAAAAGTTAAATTTCCTGAGCTTTTTAATATTAATAATAAAAATATAGATTCTAGTAATGAAGTGGTAGTAGATAATAATTCAGAGTTTAATGATAATAACAATATTTTAGAAAACACAGATAAATACAACACTAGTAATAATGAAAATAATGATATAAATAATAATAGTTATGTCAATAATTCTGTTTCTGTAGATTATAAGCTAGAAACTAAGAGTGAAGAGGTTCCTTCAAATAATATTGCACGAGAAAGTAAACAGGAATCTAATGTAATAAAATCTAATAAAAACAATCAGACATCTAGTACTGTAAAAAGTGTTGAGAGTACAGTGAATAACGAGGTAAATGGTATAGGAAATCAGAATAATAATCAAATTGAGTCTCATAATACTCAAAATAAAATAGTAAATGATAGTATTGAAGAAAATAATGCTTATAAAGAGGATATTTCCAATAATAATGAACCTTCAGTTATATCAGAAAATAATCAAGGGAAAGAATATTTACAGAATGATATAACTAAAAACGTGGATTTGGAAATAAATGATGGTAAAGATAGTTTATCTTCAACAAGAGCAACTAATATAGCACCTGAAAATGTAGAGAATAATTTCATTATTCCAAAAGCATTAAAAAATAATTATGAAATAACAGATACAGATTCTAGTGACTTAATAAAGGTGGTATATAAAAATAAAGAATACGGAGATGGAGAACTTATAATATCATCTAAAGAAATTGTTGATAATGATAAAAATTTTAGTAGTGTAGAAGATGTTAAAACATCAGAAGGCAGTGCTGTTATTAAAATCAGCGAAGATGGGAAAGAAAAATATGCAGACTGGAAATATGAAAATAAATATTATTCACTACATACGAAAGAAAATGTAGATGATGAGAAAATAATATATATAATTGAAAGCTGTAGATAATTTAATAATCTTGGGAAAATGATTGGTGTATATTTCTTTGTGTATTAAACAAAAGCGATATACACTATTTGTATATGGTGTAAAAAATATCATTATTTTATATTAAATGATATATAAAAAAGTATTTTAATATGTTATATTAGTATTTGTAATTATCATATATATTTTGTATTATTTATTAATATAATTTTTACTGAAATTGTAGTGTACAATAATTAATAACTTATTTTGAGTTATTTGTCCACAAGGGACAAGTTTTTGTTGTAAAATTGCATAATAGTATGAGGGAGGGATAGTTTATGGAAAAGCGAAGCGATAGGAATAAGAGCAACAACAATCTAGTAACAAAAGGAATATTAGCATCCCTTTGCCTGTTAGCTGCTATTTATTTGGGAATATCAGCTTATTTTATTAATCATTTTTACTTTGGAACTACAATAAATTGTGTAAATGTTTCAGGGAAAAGTGTTAATGAAGCAAATGAAGCATTAGAAGCTCAGATAAATAATTATTCTATTAAGCTTGAAGGTAGAAATAATATGAGCGATGAGATAAAAGGAAGTGATATTAATTTATCTTATGATCCGCAAGGAAAACTTGAAGAACTGAAGAAACAGCAGAATCCATTATTATGGATAGTATCTTTATTCAAAAAAGAAAATATTGAATTAAATGGAATAGTATCATTTAATGATACTCTTTTAAATGAACAAATTGATGATTTATCAGTTGTTAAAAATAAAAAAGTTGAAAATCCTAAAAATGCAAGTTTTAAATATGGAAGCAACGGATTTGAGATTGTAGATGAAGTTAAAGGAAATAAAATAGATGTTGATGCACTACGTCAAAATGTAGCTAATGCAATAATGCAAGGACAAGAAACATTAGATTTAGATGATTCTTATGTAAAACCTAAGTATACTGCAGATTCTGAAAAGACAGCAGCTGCAAAAGATGAGCTTAATGGATATGCAAAGACTAAGATAAAATATGATTTTGGAGACAGAGATGAGGTCTTAGATGGATCTAAAATCAGTGAATGGCTTGATGTAGATGATGATATGAACGTGATTTTTAATGAGAAAAAGGTATATTCATATGTTGAAGGTTTAGCTAGAAAATACAATACATTTGGTGGAGATCGTAAATTTACTACAACTTCAGGAAAGCAGATTACTGTAAGTGGTGGAAATTATGGTTGGATTATAGATAAGTCAAAAGAAACAAAAGAATTAATAAATGCTATAAAAGAAGGAAAAGTTGAAGAAAGACAACCTGAATATTCTCAAACAGCTATATCTAGAGATGTAGATGATGTAGGGGATACATATGTAGAGATTGATATGACTAAGCAGCATTTATGGTATTACAAAAATGGAGCTTTAGTTGCTGATGGTGATGTTGTAACAGGTAATAAAGCACTTAATCACTCTACACCAGTAGGAACATATAGAATTACTTACAAAGAGAAAAATGCAACATTAAAAGGTGAAGATTATGAATCTAAGGTAACATACTGGATGCCATTTAACGGAAATATAGGTATTCATGATGCAAGCTGGAGAGATAAATTTGGAGGACAAATTTATCTTACAAATGGTTCGCATGGATGTGTAAATGCACCAT
>DPOH01000289.1 GCA_003539755.1 Clostridium sp. | reverse complement strand
TGATTATTCAGGCAATGTTTCAAAGCTTACTTTTTATGATAAATAAATTATTATCTTCTATTAAAACATAATATTTTTTAAAAAAGGTGATTTTGAAAAATATTATATTTTTAATCAACTGCTCTTCTATAAACTTTTAGCCTATATAAAAATTACAATTTTATTATTTAACCTCATAATTATTTATTTAAAGATTAAAATTATGTATACTAATGTATAGCTACAATTAATTGAATTGAGGTGAAATCATGAGTTCTTCAAACTCAAAATTTAAAAATTTTTTTATAAAACATTTTCCGAAAGATAGCATTATAAGATCATTATTTTTTATCATTCCACTTATATCAATAGTCTTAAAAGGTATTTTCTATGAAGGATTTGTAACAAGTACTACTCCATATGACTTTGATTTTATATCCGGATATAACGAAGTATCTAGTATTTCTCTTTCATATTATTTTGGATTTGCATTTATATTTTTAAGCTTTTCTCTTTTATTTAAAGGCAAAGGAAGACTAATATATATTTTTGTCCTTGATATAATAGTAACTGCTTTATTCATATTTGATATATGGTATTATAGAGGATTTAATACTGTACCATCTTTATTAGTACTTCAACAGACATCTAATTTAGATAATATGACTGAAACTATTATGTCTATGATAAGTCCAATGGACTGGATATTCTTTGTTGATTTTATTATTCTTGGAATTTTAGCTTACATATTTAGAGATAAATTCGCAAAAGGGAAAGGTTATAAGAGAGCCATTAAAGGATTTTTATTAACATTCATAATTCCATTTATATATGTTGCATATTTACCATTTAATCTATATGTATTACATAACTATAACGTTAAAAATTCATATATATTAGCAGCTACCGATCCAAACTATACTATGGAATATTTGTCTTCAATAGGGTATCACATACATGATGCTATAACTACATATATTAATACACAACCATATACTCTTACTCAAGAAGACAAGAAAGAAATCAAGGAATATTATGAAACTAAAAATGAAGATCTTCCTAATAATGAGTATTTTGGTGCTGCAAAAGGAAAGAATTTAATATACATTCAAGTTGAATCATTAGAAAACTTTGTAATAGGGAAAAGTATTGATGGTCAGGAAATAACACCTGTACTAAATAAACTTACACAAAGTTCTGTTTACTTTCCTAATATAATTGAACAAGTAAATGAAGGAACAAGCTCAGACTGTGATTTTATTGCAAATACTTCATTATTCCCTGTAAGAAGAGGTACTGCTTTCTTTAGATATCCAAATAACGACTATAATTCAATGCCTAGAATACTTGAAAACAATGGATACTATACTGAAGTAATACATCCTGATAAAGGTTCATTCTGGAACTATGAACTTGCACTAAGCGGCGGAATTGGATTTGATAAATTCACTGATTATTATTCATTTGAACATGATGAATTTATTGGACTTGGAATAAGTGATAAACGTTACTTTGAACAGGCTGCTCCAATGATTGGAAGTATGAAGTCACCATTCTATGCGATGACAGTAACACTAACAAGCCACGGGCCATTTAATTTACCTGAAAAATATAGAGAATTAACTCTTGATCAGGAATTAGATGAAAACAAGCTTGGTGGTTACTTCCAAAGTATACACTATACAGATAAACAAATTGGCTACTTTTTAGACTTGCTAAAACAAGAAGGTGTTTTAGATAATAGCATAATAGTTATCATGGGAGACCATACAGGAGTTCATAAATATTATAATGCAGATATCGATCAGCTATCTAAGAAAGAAGATTGGTATCTTGATGAAGATGCACGTAAAGTCCCAATACTAATTTATGATCCATCTGGAGCTGTAAAACCACATACTTTTGATTCTCTTTATGGTGGCCAAATTGATTTAATGCCTACTGTTTTATACGTATTAGGTATTCCAGCAAGTGAATATGAAAATACTTGTATGGGAAGAAACCTTTTAAATACTAACTTATCATATGCACTATCAAATAGTGGTAGACTTTACGGACAAGAAAACCTTACTGAACAGCAAAGAGAAATTCTCTCAAAAGCTCTTGATATTTCAGATAAGATGATTCGTGCAAATTATAATTATGATGGAAACTAATAAATAAAAAAGACCTGTATCTAAATGATTTGAAAACATTCAGATACAGGTCTTTTTATTATATATCCTTAAAAAATATATATTTAGTTATTCTAATATATTGATTTTTTATCTTTATTTCTACTTTTTCTTATTTAATTTAATAGGCTCATTAAGTTTGTGCCCCAAAAGTATTCTAATTAGTATATTTATTAAATATATAATAAAAAGTTCTCCTATTTATTAAATCAAAAATTTAAATAATTATTTAAATTTAAAAATCAACTCCTATATTTAGCTTTCAGAAGTTGGAGTTTCAGTTACTTCATCTTCAGTTGTAGTTGTAGCCTCTTCACATTCAGTTACAGTTGTAGTTTCTTTTGATTCAGATGGAGATGGAGTTTCATCTTCTTTAGCTGGATTTGTAGTTTCAGATTCAGTTAATTTTATATTTAACTTCTTATCATCTATGTCACCTACTACAGTTGAAATTTCTGTATTTTCTGTGTCTGTTTCATTTTTTTCTTTAACCATATCATTAGATACAGTTCCACTATCAGATGTATTACCAATAGGCTGAGTTACTACACCATTTAAATCATCAGTTGGCTCTGTTTTACCCTCAAGCTCATCCGAAGGTATATTAGATTCTTGTTCATTACTAAAATCAACGTCTTTAACTAAATTAGTATCCATACCACTTGCATTTGTTACTCCAGAGCTCATTTGTAACGTATTAGTAGTATTATTATCAGAATTACTTACATCTAATTTCTTATCATATATATCACTTACTACAGTTGAAATTTCTGTACTTTCTGTATCTGTTTCATTTTTTTCTTTAACTTTATCAGTATAAATAGGTGTATTTTCAGTAGGTACATTTTCGCTATCAGTTGTATTATTAATAGGCTGAGTTAATACACTATTTGGATCATCAGTTGACCCTATTTTATCTTCAAGTTCATATAAAGATATATTAGATTTTTGTTCAGCATCAACGTCTTTAGCTGAATTAATATACACACTACTTGTAGTCGTTATTTCAGAGATTATTTGTAATGTATTAGTATGACTATCAGTTGTATTATAAATAGACTTATTTAATACGCTATTTGAATCATCAGTTAAATCTGTTCTATCTTCAAGTTCCTTTGAAGTTATATTAGTTTTTTGTTCAGTATTAACGTCTTTAGGTAAATTAATATCTACACTACTTGTAGTTGTTATTTCAGAAATTATTTTCAATATACTATTTGAATTATCAGTTGCTTCTGTTCTATCTTCAATTTCAACACTACTTGAAGTTGTTGTTTCTGTAATTATTTTTAATGCACTATCAGAATTTACTGATGAATTATCATCTAATAATTTAGTTTCATTTAATTGAGAGGTTTGTAATGACAAATCAGTAGTATCTACAGGTTCTTCAAATGTAATACTTATACTATTTGTTTTAGCCGACAATTTATCCCACTTAGCATATGTTCCAGTAGTATTCACAACTATTACCGCACCTGTTAACAAAAACAATAATGTTTTTCTCTTCATAGGTCATTTCTCCTTTTCTCATAAGTTATATCAAGTATATTTTAATATTTAAAGTTAAAACAAATAAACTCAAAATATATTTTTTATAAAAAAAGTTAAAATAAATAAAAAAGAGTTGTATCTAAATTATTTCAAAATTATTCAGATTCAGCTCCTTTTATATATTTTATTAAAGTATATATTTAAATTATTTTAATTCCTCGATATTTTTATCTTTCGTTTTAATCTTATGTTTTACTTTAATAGGCTCATTAAGTTTTTGTCCCCAAAGTATTCTGATTAATATATTTATTAAGGATATAGTAAAGAGTTCTCCAAGCCAAATAAAAAGAAATTTACTCTTAAAAAACAAAGGAATTTTTCCTACATACGGAATATGGAATATATAAGTACCAATTAAGTCACTTCTTTTAGTTTCATAAAAATCTAAATTATCTTTACCTTCAGCATTTGTTCTATAAATTACATTTCCATCTTTATCTACTTCAGTTTTATTAAAGTGATGGGTTATGATTATTGGGTCCCCAAAACGATTAGCATGAAATGTTATGATTTGTTGTGGCTTTAAATCTATAACTTCATCTTCCTTAAATTTTTTTACCAATACTAAAGAGTTTGTTGGAATTCTTGGTTCCATACTATTTGTTAGAACAGTATAAAATTTATAATTCATGATACTATTCATCTTCTTAGGAGCAAATATCATTAAAGATATGAAAATTATTAGTAATACAATTACTATATAATAAATAATTCTAGTAAATACCTTCATAAAATTCTCCAATTTATTAAATTAAAAATTTAAATAGTCATTAATATTAGTAATACTAATATTAATAGCTATTTAAATCATATAGTTAAATATTACATTTTTAATGTTGACTTCCAGAAGAATTAGCAGATTAATGTTGAGTAGTGGCTGTTGACTTAGATAATTCTGCTTTTAGTGTTACATTTAAAGATTTTCCAACTTCTGAACTATCTATAGGTTGAATTGTAACAGTATACGTAGGTTTAATGTTATTAACTCCAGTAGTAATACTCTCAGTTAGTACACCATTACTAGTACTAGTAGTCTTTGGGTCAGTTAATTGAGTAATAGTTTCATCAGTATTTCGTGTAGTAACAATTTGGAACTTATTAGTTACATCCTGTTCACCATCTTTTACTTGTGGAGTTATTGTTAATGTATCCGCCTTATGATCCTCATCATCTACAGTAAAGCTTACATTATTTACAGTTGCTGTTGGAGCACTCGCATCATTACTATCTGCTAAAACATCATTAGAATTATCAATACTGATATTTTGCGCTGCTGTAACATTTACAGGATGATTAAATGTAACTTCACCACCATTGGTAGCATCTGATATTTTATCCCATGCAGCATATGTTCCAGCAGTACTTGCAATTATTGCAACTCCTGTTAATAAAGATAATAATGTTTTTTTCTTCATAAGCTATTTCCCCTTTTTTCAAAATATTTATCAAATACATTTTAATACTCATTGTCGAAATTTAGAATAGAGAAACATATAAAAAGCATATTTTTCACAAAAAATTCATAAAGTTATTTAAAAAAAGCTCTAAGGTAGCAAAATTGATTTAATTCTTTTCATTTATCTGATTAAATATTCTAAATGAGTTAACTGAGAATATCATTTAACATACATATATATTTGATATAAAAAAAATTAGGATTTCTTATTGAATCCTAATTTTTATTTAAGGTTAATATCAAAGTCTATTTTAATATTACTTCCTCTTATTCTAATTTGTGTTTATAAACTGATATATTACTTTCCTGCTATTGATAGTTCTTTAACTACAAGTGATGGAGAACCAATACTACTCATTGGGAATTTTATATCGCTACCTACTTCTTCTATATCCTTTAATAAATCAAAGAAGTTTCCAGCAACAGTTATCTGCTCTACAGGGAATGTTTTCTTTCCATCTTCTATCATGAATCCCTTAGCAGCTAGTGAAAAATCACCTGTTACAGCATTTGCACCAGAATGAAGTCCAGCAAATTCTGTTATTATTACTCCACTTCCTACAGTCTTACATAAATCATCAAATGATTTATCACCAGGTTTTATATAAAAATTTGTTCCACTTACACCTATTGGTGATGCATATGAACTCTTAAATCCATTACCTGTTGATTTTACTCCAGCCTTATGCGCAGTTTTTAAGTTATAAAGTAAAGTATTTAACTTACCTGAACTTATAACTTCCTTCTTATAAGTTGCAACACCTTCATCATCAAATGCTGTACTTCCTAAACCATCTTTTAAATGTGGATCATCTATTAAAGTTACTACATCAGAAGCTATTATTTCTCCTTCCTTTCCATTTAGTAAAGATAATCCCTTTTGAGCTTTATCTGAATTAAATATTGAATCAAATGTACCTAAAAGTGATACCATAGCTTCGTTGTTTATTATTACCTTATACTTACCAGCTGGTATACTTTTACCTCCAATTCTTGAAAGAGCTTCATCTAGACCCATTTTAGCTAATTCAGCAGGCTTTACTTCATTTATATTTTTAGCAACTACATATCCCATACCATCATATTTTTCACCATTTTCCTCTACTATAGGAACTACATATGCAGTTAAATGATTTCTTTTACTTTCTAAATTAAGTCCTTTTGTGTTAACTATTCCATATTCAGACTTGCCATATCCTATTCCACATCCTGAAAAATTAACAACTTTATCACATTGCTTTTTGCACTGACTTTCCATTTCTATTGCCAGCTTAATTAATTCATCTGGTTTAACATCATCTAATTCTTTATGATAACAATCAACATCTACATATTTTTCATCACCTGCATAAATAAACTGTACATCGTCATTTTCTATAGACAATACTCCACCCTTTGCATTATTTATTAATGTTTTTATTGCAGCTTCATCAAGAATTTCAGTATATGAATATCCTATTTTTCCATTAACCATTCCTCTAAATGATAGACCGAAAGAATTATTTAATTTATATTTTTCAACTTCACCCTCATATATGTTCATGCTTAAACTTTCTGCATTTGAATAATATATTTCACATTCATCAAAACCATTATTTTTAGCTTCTTCAAATAACTTTTTCTTAAATAAGCCTAATTCCATATCCTATCTACCTCCAACAGTCATTTTCTTTACTCTTATCATAGGTTGACCTACGTTAGTTGAGATACTTCCAGAAGATGAACCACACATTCCTTGAGCTAATTCTAAATTATCACCAACCATATCTATATCCATAAGGACATCGCTTCCTTTACCTATAAGGCTAGCACCTCTTACAGGTTCTTGTATAACTCCATTCTTAACTAAGTAACCTTCTTGAACAGCAAAGTTAAATTCGCCTGTTATAGGGTTAACTGAACCTCCGCCTAATTTTTTAGCATATAATCCTTCATCTATTGATTTAATTATATCTTCTGGTTTATCTGTTCCTGCTGCAATATAAGTATTAGTCATTCTTGAAGTAGGTTGATAACAATAATTTTGTCTTCTAGAACTTCCTGTAGGTTCCATATTCATTCTTCTGGCATTTAGCTTATCTATCATATAACTCTTTAGAATACCATTTTCAATTAAAACATTTTTCTGAGTTTTATTTCCTTCGTCATCTATGTTTAAAGAACCCCATGCATTTGGAATAGTACCATCATCAATTGCAGTTACTTTAGTTGATGCAATCTGCTGACCTAGCTTTCCTGAAAATACTGAATTTCCTTTTGCTACTGATGTTGCTTCTAAAGCATGACCACAAGCTTCATGGAATATTACTCCTCCAAATCCATTATCAATAGCAACAGTCATATTTCCAGCTGGACAGTTTTTAGCATGAAGCATAGTATGAGCAATTCTTGCTGCTTCTCTACCAGTAGCTTCTGGATCTATAGCATCAAACATTTCTATACCCATATGTCTTCCTGGGCCTTCAAATCCAGTTTGATTTTCGTTGCCAATACTGGCAACCGCACTTACACCAAGTCTTGTTCTTATTCTTGTATCTTGCACATATAATCCTTCTGTATTAGCTATTAATATGTTTTGTTCTTTATCCACATAACTTGCTACAACTTGAGAAATTTCATCATTATAATTTTTAGCCCCGCCATATGCACTCTTTAATATAGCTATCTTTTTATCATACAGAACATCCTTAGGATAATATATTATAGGATGAATTGTTGTTATTTTCTTTTCATTAAGTATAATACTTCCCGCTTCATCTTTAACATCTCCCAAAGCTAATGCAGCTCTATATGCAGTTTCTAATAAGCTTTCTCTACTATTATTATTTGTATATGCATAAACACTTTTTAGGCCTTTAAATATTCTTATTCCTATACCATAAGATCTTCCTCCTATAGCATTTTCAACTTTTCCATCTATTAATGAAATAGAATTATTAATAGAATCATCTTCAAATATTTCAGCAAAATCTCCACCTGTCACAAGACATTTCGCTAAAACTTCTGATGCAATACTTTTTGATAACATCGTATTCCTCCTTAAAACTTAATCTATCACCTAATACTAGTTTAACATTATTTATTAATATTGTATTCTTCTTAGTTTATTTATATTTGAAACATTTCTACCATTTAATTATAATAATTTATTTTATTATTGTTATATAATAATTCATTACATAATTTATATATTTTATCTTTACTAATATACTATACTTTAAAGCTACATTTATAAATATTATCTTATAAAAAAATTCATATGAATCCTAATAATTTTGCGATACTTAGAATATCACATATACTAAAACTCATATGAATCTTTATCTATATACTCTTAATATTTTTTATTTAATCACTTTAAATTGATAGCCTTGATCTTTAAAATATTGTATTATTGTTGGAAGTGACTTTGCAGTTTCTTCTTTTCCATAAGTATCATGCATTAAAAGCACTACTTTTTCCTTTGTTCCTGTACTCTTAATTGCTTCCTGTGCTAATTGTTCAGCATTTTTCTTAGGTCCTTCTGCATCCTTAGATAATGCATTCCAATCTATATAGCTATATCCTCTTTCTTCAAATATTTTATCTAATGGTTCAGTATTCTTCCATGACATATGTCCGCCTGGATATCTTATTGCTTGTGTTTCAAAGTCATCACCAAGAACACTTTTTAATGCTGCCCTAGTTTTATCTACATCGGACATAAAATTATCAACATTAACTGTTCTATTTGGATATAAATAATTATAATCATGTGAATAAGTATGTATACCTATTGCATCGCCATCAGAAATCATTCTTTTTATTAACTCTTTACCTTTTTCACTTGAATCAATATATTTTCCTAATACAAAAAAAGTTGCATGTACATTTTCCTTTTCTAATATGTCTAATATTTGAGGAGTTACAGTTTCTGATGGTCCATCATCAAAAGTTAAATAAACAACTTTTTGTCCATCTGCTCCATCTGGCATTTCTCCACGCGCTTGTTGATTTAAATAATGCTCAATAAATTTTGGTGTTTCTGAATATGGATTTTCATCTCCATCTATTTCAGGATCCTTTTTAGTATTAGTATCACTATTAGTATCATCAGCTTGACTACTATTTGCTGATGTTGTATCTTCTGATTCAACCTGTTTTGCTTGTACTGTTTCAAGGTAATTAAATACTTTTGTAGCCATTAAAGCTCCACAACCAATTACTAATAAAGCTACTGTTGCAAATAATATAGCTATTTTAGCCTTTTTCATCTTATGAGACTTATGTCTATCATATTTTAACCTTCTTTTCATTTTATATACCCCACATGTCCCTATTCTATTGTATTTGAATACTTTATATACTTTTCGTGTTTATACAATAAATTATATGAAATATTCACACATACTATAGTATAATTTCTATTTTCCCATTTAACAAGATTAATTTAATTCAAATACTATTAATTATTTATAAATATGGCCAAATATCAACAAAAAATAAAGATTATTCATAAATTTAATACAAATCTTAATGTTAAATTTTTACTATTATATATATAAAAAAAAGTCGTAAAACGA
>DPOH01000176.1:20644-21450 GCA_003539755.1 Clostridium sp. | reverse complement strand
CCAAGATGTATATCTGGGCGAGTTTTCTTTCCTTTTTCTGCAGCTATTTTAACTAATTGACCAACACCAGTCTGGTCTAATTTAGCAAATGGATCTTGTTCATAAATCTTACTATCATAATAAGAGGTTAAGAACTTAGCTGCATCATCTCTTGAGAATCCAAATGTCATTTGAGTTAAATCATTTGTACCAAATGAGAAGAATTCAGCTTCTTCTGCTATTTTATCAGCTGTAAGAGCTGCTCTTGGTATCTCAATCATAGTACCAACTTTGTATTTCATATCAACGTTATTTTCTTCTATAACCTTATTTGCAGTTGCAACTATAACATCTTTAACATATTTTAATTCTTTTACTTCACCAACTAATGGAATCATTATTTCTGGAACTATACTGTATCCCTTTTCCTTGTTAACTTCAATAGCTGCTTCCATTATAGCTCTAGCTTGCATTTCTGCTATTTCTGGATAAGTTACTGCAAGACGGCATCCTCTATGACCCATCATAGGATTAAACTCATGAAGTTCTGCTACAGTAGCTTTTAATTCTTCAAAAGTAATACCCATTTCTTTAGCCAAAGCTTCTATATCTTCATCATCACTTGGTAAAAATTCATGTAATGGTGGATCCAATAATCTAATTGTTACTGGTCTTCCTTCAAGAGCTTCATAAATACCTTTAAAATCAGATTTCTGCATTGGAAGAATCTTAGCTAATGCAACTTTTCTTTGATCTACATCTTTTGATGTAATCATTTGTCTTACTGCCATAATTCTATCTTCTGCAAAGAACATATGCTCAGTTCT
>DPOH01000176.1:10069-20570 GCA_003539755.1 Clostridium sp. | reverse complement strand
AGAACATATGCTCAGTTCTACAAAGTCCTACACCTTCTGCTCCAAATTCAACTGCCTGTTTAGCATCTCTTGGTGTATCTGCATTAGTTCTTACTTTTAATTTTCTTATTTCATCAGCCCAAGACATAAATGTTGCAAAATGTCCTGAAATTTCTGGAGTAACAGTTTTTATTTTTTCTCCATACACATTACCAGTAGTACCGTCTAACGATATAAAATCTTTATCAGTATAAGTCTTTCCTGCAACTTCAATTGTTCTTGCTTCTTCATTTACTTTAATTGCACCACATCCTGCAACACAGCATGCACCCATTCCTCTTGCTACAACTGCAGCATGTGAAGTCATACCTCCTCTTACAGTAAGTATTCCTTTTGCAGCAATCATACCTTCAATATCTTCAGGTGATGTTTCTAATCTTACAAGAACTACATCTTCACCAGCCGCAGCTCTCTCTTTTGCTTCATCAGCACTAAATGCAATCTTACCACATGCAGCTCCTGGTGATGCAGGCAACCCCTTAGCAATAGGTTCTGCTTTCTTTAAATCTTCACTTAAAAATGCTGGGTGAAGTAATGTATCCAACTGTTTTGGTTCTACTTTCAAAATAGCTTCTTCTTTGCTTAGCATTCCTTCAGCAACTAAATCAACTGCTATCTTTAATGCAGCTGGAGCTGTTCTCTTACCATTTCTAGTTTGTAAGAAATATAGCTTTCCTTCTTCTATAGTTATCTCCATGTCCTGCATATCTTTATAGTGATTTTCAAGTGTATTAATAATACCAACTAATTGTTTATATATTTCTGGATTCTGCTCTTCTAATTTTCCTATTGGAAGTGGTGTTCTAATACCTGCAACAACATCTTCACCTTGAGCATTCATTAGATATTCACCAAAGATACCTTTATCACCTGTTGCAGGGTTTCTAGAGAATATAACTCCTGTACCAGATGTATTACCCTTATTACCAAAAACCATCTGTTGAACATTAACAGCAGTTCCCCATTCACCAGGAATATCATTTAGTCTTCTATAAACAATAGCTCTTGGATTTTCCCATGATCTAAATACTGCTTTAATAGCTTCTATCAATTGATTTTTTGGTTCTTGTGGAAAATCTTCACCTTTTTCTTTCTTATATATTTCTTTAAACTCAGTAGCTAATGTTTTTAGATCATCAGCATCTAATTCTGTATCATATTGAACATGTTTATTTTCTTTCATTTCATCAATTTTATCTTCAAATAATCTCTTATCTATTCCCATAACAACATCTGAGAACATTTGAATAAATCTTCTGTATGAGTCATATGCAAATCTAGGATTGTTTGTCAAACCAGCCATAGCTTCAACAGCTACATCGTTTAATCCTAAATTTAATATAGTATCCATCATACCAGGCATTGATACTCTTGCACCAGATCTTACTGAGACTAATAGAGGATTTGTATTATCACCAAATTTCTTACCTGTAGCTTCTTCAAGTTTTTTCAAACTTGCATATACCTCATCTAGAATTTCAGGTGAAATTGTCTTGCCATCCTCATGGTATCTTGTACATGCTTCAGTAGTTACTGTAAAGCCATGAGGAACTGGTATTCCTAAATTAGTCATTTCTGCTAAGTTAGCTCCCTTTCCTCCAAGCAAGTTTCTCATTGAAGCATTTCCTTCACTAAAAAGATATACGTATTTCTTTGTCATCTCAATACTCCCTCTTTTCTTATAAATTTCTCAATAATATATACTAACAATGTACCTTTTTACACATTGTAGCTACCTTAATAAATAATTCCCATTTTTTATTTTTTTATTCCCCATTACTTCCAAGTTTAACAAATAACTTTGTAATATTAGTCTTGGAAACCTTACCTATTATTTTCACCTGTTCTTTTCCATCTTCATCATTAATTCTTTCAACCACTGGTATACTGTCAATTTCATGCTCTATTATTTTTTTAGCTAAATCATATGCATTATCATCTTTAGAAGCGCAAATTATATTAGGCATTCTAGTCATAATTACACCTACTGGAACTTTATGAATATCAGTTCCTCCTATAGATATCTTCAAAAAGTCCTTTCTTGATACAGCACCTGTAAGTACTCCATTATTTTCAATAAAAAGAGTTCCTACATCATTTAAAAACAAGAATACGATTGCATCGTACACCATTGTATCTTCACTTACTGTGGTTGGCTTTGACATTATTTCAGATACCTTTATTTTACTTATGTGTTGATAAACCAAACCACTAGATGACTTTCCTAAATATACATAACCCACCTTAGGTCTAGCATCTAATGTTCCTATCATGGTAAGTACTGCAAGATCTGCTCTAAGTGCTGCTCTTGTAACCCCAAGTCTTTCTGCCAATGATTCACTTGTTATTGGCTGATTTTCTTTTACTAAATTTATTATTTCTTCCTGTCTAGGTGATAACTTCAAGCTAATCCCTCTTTCTATAAATATAAGAAATATTTGTAATTTATTCTTTAATTTGGATTACAAGTTTATTATATCATGTAATTATTGTTTTGCTAGATTAAATTTTCAGAAAAATCAAACAAATTGCACAAATATTTCTCATATAGTAATTTTATATTATTTTTTTAGTTTTTTATCTCTATATTTCTTAAAAATTTAATTTATTTTCCACCTTGAGAATTATCATTTGTTTCTTCATCTTCATCGTCAAATTTTACTGTATAACTGTATACAACACCCTCATCTGTACTTTTATCATCAGTTTTGACGTTATTCTTATTCCATATATTCTCTTCTTTTACTTCGTTTACTTTATTTTTCATTTTATCAGCCAAGTCAGTCGCCTTAGCTTTAACTTCATTTGTAACTTTTGATACATATTTATTTATTACTTCAACAGTTCCATCTTCTCTTGTAATTTCTATTGTTATTTTAGTTGCTATAGCTGCTATAACTCCAGCTGCAAGTATTGGTGGTACTACTACCGCAATCACTCCAGCTGCTATTCCTGCAGTTATTGGAATATCTACTAATTCTTCATCATCTTTCTTGATTTTAATTCTTGTTACATTTCCTTTTGCAATTAATTCTTTAAACCAAGTTTTTAATTCTTCAATAGATATAGCATTTTTACAGTCGCCTCTAAAATCATTACCAGAATTGCTTACATCAATTTTATTTTCATTATGCTTTTCAATATAAATTAATGCTTCTAATACATCACCATCACATGCTTCTAAAGCTTCTTTTGCTTCAGCATATGTTACCTTTGTCCTTTCTTTGACCATATCAACTTTTTCTAAAGTTATTTTTTCCATTCTACATCACTCCTTAATAAATTTTAGCATTTCTAAACTCTTAGGTTTTTTAGCATAATTATTAGATATTAAAAATGTAGTAACTTTTTCAATCTCTGCTTTTATCTCCTTATTTAAGTTTAGTCTATAAAGTTTATCCATATTCATATTCTTTAAAAATCTTAAGGCATTATATGCACCTTTTGATATATATAAACCATGTTCCTTAGGACACTCTTCACATATTCCTCCATAATAAGAAAGACTTATATAATTTGAAGCAGATATTTTCTTTCTGCATATACTGCAGTTATCCAATATTAAATTGTATCCTGTTGCCTTTAGTAATTTCAACTCAAATGCTCTTACAAGCAGTTCATAGTCAAGCGCATCAGTATTAAGAAGATATAATGTTGTAACTAAATCCCTAAATAACTGTACATTAGTCTCATTGTCTACACATGCAATATCAATCAATTCACATAAATATGATGAATAAGTAAGTTTATCTAGATTCCCCATCAGTCCCTGAAATGAATTGAGTATCTTTCCTTCCTGTAGAGTATATAGATTCTTTCCCTGATAAACCATATAATCACCATAGCATAAAGGCAAAGTAAGAGCTAAAAATTTATTTTTACTCTTTTTAGCTCCCCTTACTATTGACGTTATCTTGCCCAATTTTTCAGTATAAAACCAAACTAACTTATCATTCTCTCTATAATCTTGAGTTTTTATTACAACAGCTTTAGTTTCAAAAACTGCCAGATTAACCATCTCCTATTTATTTTTCTTATATCCTAATTCCTTTAATAAGAGCTGATTATCTCTCCACTCTTTTCTAACTTTAACCCATATCTTTATATTTACTTTTGCACGTAGAAATCTTTCAAGTTCATATCTTGAAGTTTCACCTATTCTCTTAAGCGTCTGCCCATTTTTACCTATTATTATTCCTTTGTGTGAATCTTTTTCACATATAAGATCCACTTCTATATGATATGTTCCATTTTCTTTCTGCTTCATTTGAATTATATCTACAGCTATTCCATGAGGAACCTCATCTCTTAATGTTCTTAATGCTTTTTCTCTTACAATTTCAGATACAACAAATTTTTCTTGAACATCTGTTATCATATCGTCTGGATAATATTTAGGTCCTTCTGGCATAGCCTTCTTCATTAAGTCAAGAAGCGTATCTACATTTTTACCCTTTATTGCTGATATAGGTATTATTTCATCAAATTCAAATGCTTCTGAGTACATTGCAAGACTTTTTGCAACTCTATCCTGTGTATTTTCATCTACTTTATTTAGAACTAAAAATACTGGGCACTTTTTGCTTTTTAGAGTTTCTAAGATAAATTTATCTCCTCTTCCTATTTCATCATCTGGATTAGTTAAAAATAAAACTAAATCAACATCTTTTGTTGATTCTTTAGCTGAATTAACCATAAATTCACCTAACTTATGCTTAGGCTTATGTATTCCTGGTGTATCAACAAAAATCATCTGAAAATCATCACCAGTTAATATTGTCTGAATATTATTTCTTGTTGTTTGAGGTTTATTTGAAACTATCGATAACTTTTCACCCATTATATAATTTAATAAAGTAGACTTTCCTACATTAGGTCTGCCCACTATAGATATAAATCCTGATTTAAACATTTTTCCTCCTTAAATAGCTTTTTTCTTGTCAAATCAAGTTAAGCTTCTTTGTAAGATTTTATATTTCTTCTTAATCTTTATATTATGCTAGTTTATAAATAGTATACTCTATTTATTTTCAATTTACAATTTACAATTACTAACTAAGCAATCTAATATTATTAGTTAGTTACTAACATATACTACAATATATTTCTAATTTGAAAATAATCATTAATTTTTTATTATATATTGTAATTATTAAATTGATATTTTTTCAATTTGTCTAAACCATATACAAAAATAAAAAGATACACCTTAAGTATATCTTTAAAATTATTAGTTTTTTATTTTTTAAAAATTAATATATGTGAATTAAAATTCTTATAATCTAAACACCGTAAAGATAAATAACGTAAGAAGAATTCCAAATACTGCTCCTACCACTACTTCAAATACTGTATGAACTTCAGAATCTACCCTGCTCTGAGCTGTTATTACAGCTAAGAGAAAACTTAAAAGTATACATGTTGGTTCTTCAGTAATAAGCGAAATAGCTGTAGCTATTGAAAATCCCAAAGCACTATGCCCACTAGGCATTCCACCTTTGAGTGGTGTTCCTTCCCCAAAAATTGCTTTTACAATTATTGTAGCAATACATACAATAACTAATACAATAAATATTGTATATGGCTCAGAACTTTTAACAGTATTAATCAAAGAATATGAAATATCGCTTAGTTTATCCCAAAATATCACATATCCTACAAGTACGGCATTTAATGCTGTTACAAACACTGCACCAGCTGCAGCATTTTTTGCAACCTTAGCTAGAGGATGATAATAATTGGTAGTCATATCAATTGCCGCTTCAACAGCTGTATTGACAAGCTCTGCACTTATAACCATAGCTATAGTAATTGCAAGAGCCAGAAACTCATACTTTGTTATATTAAAGAAAAAGCAAGCAACAAGTACCCCTAAACACACTACTAAATGTATCCTCATATTTCTTTCTGTTCTTACTGTATCTATTATTCCATTTATCGCATTGTTGAAACTATCTAAAACTTTTTTCATTTTCATCTCGAACACCCAACTTCTCAGTTAATAGTTATCAAGTAACAGTTAACAGTTTAGGTGGATATTGCTTATCACAATATCTTTTATATTTTAATTAAAAAATCTATATATATATATACTTCCCCTAAACCCTCAAACATTAATTCATAACCATTAACCATTATTTGTAATATACCTTGCACCATACATCTATATAATAACTAACTTATTCTTATTATACTACTTATACAAAAAATTACATAAGATATTCAAAAGAATACCTTATGTAATTTATATCAAAAAACAGCTTCCTATTTCTTCCTGAAATTGTTAACTGATAACTGCTTTAGTCTTCTCTTGTTATATTTAATTTATTTAAAATTTCCTCTTCTCTTTTTCTCATAACAACCTTATCTTCTTCTTCCATATGATCGTATCCCAGTAAATGCAATATAGAATGTACTACAAGATATGAAGCTTCTCTTTCAAAAGAATGATTAAATTCTTTTGACTGCTCTAATGCTCTTTCTAAAGATAAAACAACGTCTCCCAAAACAAGTTCTTCTCCATCACAGTCACTTTGTGAAAATTCATAATTCTTATATACTTCTTTAAATACCTTCTTATCTTCATAATCAAGCATTGGAAATGATAAAACATCCGTAACACTATTTATTCCCCTAGTCTCATTATTTATTTGTCTTATTTCATCATTATCAACAAAAAGCAATGAAACTTCACAATCTACTTCAACTTCTTCTTCTTTAAGAGTAAATTCTATTACCTTTTCCAATAAAGAAACTAATTCCTCATCTGCTTCTATTTTTTCTTGTCTATTATCTACATAAATCATTATTTTAAGTTTTCCTCCGTATTTTTTAATTCTTTTATTTTTTCCTTTGGATATTCAACTCTATGATGATATATTCCATTTAATGCTGTAAGAAAACATTTTTTAATCTTTCGAATATCATTTATAGTAAGATCACAATTATCTAGTTGCCCTGAAGATAACTTGTCATTAACTATATTATTAACCATTTCCTTTATTTTATCTTCGTTTGGTTCCTTTATTGAACGTACTGCTGCCTCAACACTATCAGCAAGCATTATTATTCCTGATTCTTTACTATTTGGAATAGGTCCAGGATACCTAAAATTTTCTTCCTTAATATCATCAGGATTTTCAGCATTATTTTTAGCTGTGTAATAAAAATACTTTACAAGTGTAGTACCATGATGTTGAGCAATAATATCTTGAATTACACTTGGTATATTGTATTTCTTAGCAAGCTCAATACCATCTTTAACATGAGAAATAATAATCTTTGCACTTAGTTCTGGATCAAGATTATTATGTGGATTATCTCCCCCTATCTGATTTTCTGCAAAGAAATATGGTTTTTGAGTCTTTCCTATATCATGATAGTAAGCTCCTATTCTTGTCACAACTGAATTTGCTCCTACTTCCTCTGACGCCATCTCTGCTAAATTTGCTACAAGCATACTATGGTGGTATGTTCCTGGTGCATCCATCAGTAATTTCTTTAGTAATACATTATTAGGATTTGAGAGTTCTAGAAGTTTTAATGTTGTAACTTCATTAAATGATCCTTCTAAAAATGGTAAAATTCCAAGTGCTAATACTCCCGAAAGTGCTCCACCTATAAATGCAAAACCACTCTTCATAAGAACTTCAACAAAATCACTTGATATAAGAACTCCAGTTGATAATGTAAGTACTGAACCCACTATAGCTATATATCCTGTAGAATAAATCAAATCATTTCTCTGCTGCATTTTCTTGAGTAAAGTTGCACCTAATAACGAAGTTACTACTCCAACTATTATAACCTGAACATCAAAACTATTTGTTGCACTAATAAGTATTATATTTAATATACTTACAAACATAGAAATTTTGTAATTTAACAACAATGTAAGCAGCATTGGTGCACATGCAAATGGAATAAGGTATGGCGAAAAACTTCCAATAGCTCTTGCTAATACTAATGATCCTAAATTTATTACACTTATTAATACAAGTTTTTTAGTATTATTGTAAATATCTTTATAATTTCTATATATATAATTATATTGTAAAAACAATATTGATGATAAGAACAAAACTAAAATTATATATACATAAGCATATTTTGACTCTTTATCATTATCAAGCATTCCCAAATCTGATAATATATCTAATTGTTCTTGTGTAACTGGAACACCTTCTTTAACAATTATTTGATTCTGCTTTATCATAACTTTAGTAACATTTTTTTTAGCTTCATTAATCATTTCTTGTTTCTTTTGATCATCAAGGAAAAAATTAGGATTAATTTGTTTTTCAACCACTTCACTTAACACTCCAATAAGATCTGCATTAAGATTAAGTTTTTCTACTTCATTTATTGCATTTTTTCTAGCCGGCTTTAATTCAGTTTCCTCATCTTCACCAATATTCTTTTTATATGCATTATCAATAATATTAATAATCTTTTGTTGTATACCATCTAAATCTTCTTTAGGTATAGCTAACAATATCGCATATTGATTATCTGATAATGTAATACCTCCCACTCCTTTTAGCTGAGATATCTTATCACTTTGTGAGGCATTACTATCGCTCAATTCTACTAATTTTGAAAATAAATCTTTTATATTATCTTCAGCTGTATTTTTCACCTCTGTTTTTTGAGTATACTGATTATCTACTTTTGCTACAGCCTGTTCTTCCTTCTTTCTGGTAGCTTCTTCATCAATTGTATCCCTAGGAGCCTTTATGTCCTGCATAGGTATCTGACCGACTTCTAAGCTATATTGCTTTGGTGTTACTGCAGTTACAATTAATATATATGCAATCACAAAAACACCTATAAATAATAAATTCCGCTTAAATTTATCACTTATTTTTCTAACACTATTTTTTTTATTATTCATGTTACTCACCTTTTCATCTTACATCAAATACATTATGAAATTCCCTTTGCAATATCTTGCTGTACAGTAAATAGAACTCTTACCATAATATTATTTTCATCAATTTTATCAATAGTAATCTTTTTATCTATTATTTTACTATCGTTGCTTAATGTTTTACTCAATGACTGCTCTAACTTTCTGCTAGCTTCATTAACTGCTTTGTCTTTATCCTCATTTACTTTTTCAGGCTTCTTTTCAAAATATATTGTTTTGTTAAAACATCCATTGTTTTCTTCTATTTTATCATAATATTTATATCTATCTAAAACTTTTTTTAAGTAAATTTTTTTACCAAAAACATTTAGATACATTTCATTTTTCTTGTTTCCACTTCTAGTAAGTTTATCACCATTTATCTGTACTTCCATATCTTTTTCATAAAATGTATTAGCAATAACAGTTCCTTTAGGTTTTACTTCTCTCTCAAACCCTTCTCTTCCTTGAACTCCAAGTATTAATGTATCTCCTTTTTTAACTATATCTCCAGGTTTCACTGCTGCATTCCCAGAATAAGTATATACCCTCTGTATTTCTCCATCCATTTTTGCAACTACTTCATTAGGATTTTCATTTTCCTCTAATGATGGAGGATTAATTTTCTCCTCTATTACAAGCTTTAATGTAGATCCTTCAATTCTTGTCCTAATCCACATTATTTGATCATTTAAATTTTCCATTTTTCTTTCTATTTCATATACGTTTAAGTCTGTTTTTTTGAGCCCTGGCTTAATTCCTATTTCATTAAGTTGCTGCCTTATTTCAAATGGAGATATATTATTCTTTGTATCTATTTGTATTGACCATATAAAATTAGACATCACATAAATCACCATAAAGAACAATATGCCTCCTATCACTAGGGATATCCTCCTCTTTAGTAATATAAACAAAAGAATTCCTCCACTTTTATCTACAACTTTAAATTTTCCTTTTAACCTTTTTATAACATCTATAGTTTCTTTATAATCACTATACTCTATTATAAACCTAATAGTTGTTAAGTTTAGTTTAACTACATGCCCTGTATAAATATTTCTATTCCACAGAGCATTTAAAATTCTTTCAGGATTTAAAGCACTTATTTCTATGGCAATTTCACCTTTTTTTAGTTTATCAAACATCCTAACCATTACCCTTCATATGAAATTCCTTTAAAGATTCCATTTATAGTCATACTTGTTTCTCCAATAAACAATATTTCAAATTTTTCTCCTTTGACTATTATGGGGCCTATTCTAGAATTTATCTTAACCATATTATTTTCAAATGCCATTATACCCTTATGATTTTCTATTGTAATTTCTCTATTTCCTACTACAATTATTTTAGGCAAGTCCAAAGATATATCACTTGGAAAATCAAGTTTATTTAATATCTTTTCCCTATTTTTTTGAAATCTTTCCTCCATATTAATCCTCCTACATAAACTCCTTCATTGTAATTTATGATAGGATTATTAAATTAATGCACAACATATAAATTTAAGATTTATTTCGTACAAAAATAATAATAAATAATAAAAGAACT
>DPOH01000176.1:0-10005 GCA_003539755.1 Clostridium sp. | reverse complement strand
AGTTCTTTTATTATTTATTATTTAAATATTCTTTAACGATTTGACTTACAAGTTTACCATCAGCTCTTCCTACTACTTTAGGTCTGACAACTGACATAACTTTTCCCATATCTTTAATGCTATTTGCACCCACTTCTTCAGCTGATTCTTTTACTATTTGTTTTATCTCTTCTTCACCTAACTGTTGAGGAAGGTATTTTAACAAAATTTCTATTTCAGCTTTACACGCATCAACTAAATCTTGTCTGTTTCCTTTTTCAAATTCAACCATAGACTCACGTCTTTGCTTGACTTCTTTAGCTAATATAGTTATAACTTCATCATCTTCTAGCTTTCTATTATCAGTTTTTTCAACTAATAATACAGCAGATTTAGCAGTACTAATTACGTTAGCTGTAAATTTATCCTTTGTCTTTAAAGCAGCTTTCCAATCTTCTTGTAATCTATCTTTAATACTTGACATATTTAAACCCTCTTTCAAAGGAAATCATTATCTACTATTTGAATTTTCTCTTTCTAGCAGCTTCTGATTTTTTCTTTCTCTTTACGCTTGGCTTTTCGTAGTGTTCTCTCTTTCTAACTTCTGAAATAACACCAGCTCTAGCACATTTTCTTTTAAATCTTCTTAATGCACTTTCAAGTGTTTCGTTTTCTCCAACTTTGATTTCTGACATTTAATATCCCTCCCTCCGCTAGCTTAAATTAACTCAGCTATGGGCTTAATAACACATATTGTATTATACAATATTTAAATAATTACTGTCAAGAAATTACGAAAAAATCTATACAGATTTCTCACTATTTTTTGACCATTAACCTGGAGGCCATTGAAGGTTTCTTCCTCCAAGCACGTGAAAATGTAAATGTTTTACAGTTTGTCCTCCATCTTCCCCACAGTTGTTGACTATTCTATAGCCCTTCTCTGAAATATTGTGTTCTAATGCTAATTTATTAATAACTTTAAATATATGTGAAACTATTTGTACATTATTTTCATTTAAAGCATTAGCACTTTCAATATGTTCTTTTGGTATTACCAAAAAATGTACAGGGGCTTCTGGATTTATATCTTTAAAAGCGTACACTTTATCATCTTCATATATTTTGCTGCTTGGAATTTCTCCCTTTACTATTTTACAAAAAATACAATCGTCCATGAATTCACCTCCTTTAAATCATACCTCTCCACTAAAGGTATCATTATAGAAAGATGCCATTAGACGAATAAATTCGATATATTCTTCAATTCTAATATGTTATTCGTCTTTATATACATCTTTATTATTCTATTATCAAAATTATTATAACAGATTATTACAATAATCTTCCAGTCACATAATCTCCATTTGCCTCTTCAATTTTACATAAGACTATCTTTCCTATACTTTCTGGGCAACATTCTGGAATTTCTACCTTAACATAATTTTTAGTGTATCCTTCAAATACTCCTGGCTTATTAGGTACTTCTTGTTCAACTAAAACATCCATTTCTCTTCCTACTAAAGATTTACTAAAGTCAGCTTCATTTTTATCATTAAGTTCTATTAAAGCCTTACTTCTCTTTTCCTTAATAGTTCCATCTACTTGGTTTGGCATATCATGAGCTTTAGTTCCTTTTCTTTGACTATACTTAAATATATGAGTTTTTGTAAGCTTTAATCTCTTTAAGTATTCATATGTTTCATTGAATTCTTCTTCCGTTTCTCCTGGGAATCCAACAATTACATCTGTTGTAATAGATGCATCTTTTAAATTTTCTCTTATTTTTTGTACTGCTTCTTCATATTCCTTTGCAGTATATCTTCTATTCATTCTCTTTAAAGTAGAATCACATCCACTTTGTAATGATAAGTGGAATTGAGGACAAAGTTTCTTCATATTCTTTATCTTTTCAATAACTTCATCTGTAAAGAATGATGGTTCAATTGATCCAATTCTAACTCTTTCTATTCCATCAAGCTTTTCAATTTCTTCTAATAAAGACACTAAACTAATATCTCCATCTAAATCTACTCCGTAAGAAGCTGTATGTATACCTGATAATATTATTTCTTTAAATCCATGTTCAGCTAATTGTCTTATTTCATTAAGAACTTTTTCTGGATCTTTTGAACAAGTTGTTCCTCTTGTATAAGGTATTACACAATATGAACAGAATCTATTACATCCATCCTGTATTTTTAAGAATGCTCTTGTTTTATCTTGGAACTCCTCTATATTTAAATCTTCAAATTGTTTATTTCTTAAAACTTCTCCAACCATAACTTGTGGTTTTTGTTCATCCTTAGCCTTATTCACGTAATAAACAACATCACCTTTATTTCTAGTTCCAAGAACTACATCTACACCTTCAATTCTTGCAACTTCATCAGGTGAAGCCTGTGAATAACATCCTACTGCTGCAATAATTGCATTTGGATTAGTTCTTCTTGCTCTACCTATTATTTGTCTTGATTTTTTATCACTCATATTAGTTACTGAACATGTATTTATTACATATACATCTGCATAATTATTGTAATCAGTAACTTCATATCCTTCTCTTATGAACTTTTCAGCCATAGCTTCAGTTTCATAGTGATTTACTCTACAACCTAATGTTGCAAATGCTACAAGCTGTTTACCTTCAGTATTTTTCTTGCTTATAGTTATTTTAGGTGAATTTTTAATTTCAGTTTTTTCACTACTTGCTCTTACTATATTAATCTTCTTTTCTCCCATTACGTAAGCGTACCTCCTAAATCACTTAACTCATATTGAACTAAGGCTGTTGCTGTAAATCCAGCAGTTTCAGTACGTAATATTCTATTTCCTAAAGTAATTATGTATGCGCCCTGTTCTTTTAATATTTCTATTTCTTCTTCTTCAAATCCACCTTCAGGCCCTATAACTATTCCTATATTCTTTATAGAATCTAAATCTACTTTTTCATCATTCAGTTTCTTCATTAAAGTTTTTATTCCAAAGTTTTTAGCATTTTCATATGGAACTAAAACAAGATCCATACTTTTTAATTCCTCTAATGCTTCATCAAAACTAACAACTTCATTTACTTTAGGAATTATACTTCTTTTAGACTGTTTTGATGCTTCAAGTGCTATTCTATTTAATCTATCAAGTTTTTTGAATTCGCCTTTAAGCTTAACATCTACTCTTGATGTTATAGTAGGAATAAATTGATATATACCAAGTTCAGTTCCTTTTTGAACTATAAGATCCATCTTTTGACCCTTTGGCAGACCTTGATAAAGATGTATTTTTACTCTGCTCTCATTATTTATATCAAGCTTTTCTATAATGTCTACTACAACTTCATTTTTAGTTATAGTATTTATTTTTCCTAAATATTCTGTGCCTTCACAGTCATTTAATACTACTTTTTCACCTTCATTTAATCTTAGTACCTTATAAATGTGCTTAACATCATCACCTAAGATTATTCCTTGGGTATCAGTAATATTATTTTGAGATGTAAAAAATTTATGCACCTTGAAGACTACCTCCTGTCTTAAGCTATAGCTTTAGCAACTATGCAATTCCATTCTCCATCTTTGTTTATTTCTAATACTTCAAATCCACATTCTTTTAGCTTTTCAACAACCATATCAACTCTGTCATGAATTATTCCTGAAGTTATGAATAAACCACCTTCATTTAATGCTTTCTTAACATCTGGAGTTAATACACATATAATTTCAGCTATTATATTAGCAACAACTATATCAGCTTTTCCGTCAACTACATCTAGAAGATTTCCTTCTAATACTTCGATATTATTTAAGTTGTTGAATCCAATGTTTTCCTTTGAAGAGTCAACAGCTACTGGATCTAAATCTACACCTACAACGTGTTTTGCTCCAAGTTTAGCCGCTGCTATTGCAAGTATACCTGAACCACATCCAACGTCAAATACAGTTGTATCCTTTTTAACATATTTATCTAAAGCTTGAATACACATTCTTGTAGTTTCATGAGTTCCTGTACCAAATGCCATTCCTGGGTCTAATTCAATAACAAATTCCCCATCATTTTCTTTGTATTCTTCCCAAATTGGTTTAATAACAATTTTATCAGTTATCTTTACTGGTTTATAATACTTCTTCCAGTTATTTGCCCAATCTTCCTCATGCATTTCTCTATAAGTTACTTCGCCTTCACCTATATCAAATCCCATTTCTTTTAATTCTTCAAGCTTTTCCTTTGTATATTTAACAATTTCTTCAACCTTATCATCTTGTGAGAAATATGCTTTAACTACTGCAGCTTTACCCTTGTGTTCTAATATATTTATATCTGCAAAATCCCAAGTTAAAGGACCTTGATCTCTTGATAATAAATCTTGTGGATCTTCAATAGCAACATTAGGGCATCCTAATCCATAAAATATTCCTGAAATTGCTTCTAAAGCCTCACTCTTCGTAACTACGCTTACTTCTATCCAAATTCCTTCCATTTTTTACATCCCTTTCTTATATTCTTATATTCTTATATTCTTATATTCTTATATTCTTATATTCTTATATTCTTATATTCTTATATTCTGGGTATTTTACCATTCGATATAATCAAACATCAATAAAAATTATTAATCAACAACTATAAATTATAAATTTAATTAATCTTCCTTAACAGCAATTAAGAATTTTGTTTTTATTCCTTGCTCAGTGAACATATTTTCATGTTCTGTAGGGACATTTCCTTCAAAGTCACTATTATGTAAATCATAAGTTATATACTTAATTGTAAACTTACTTTCCTTAAAATATTCAAGAGATTCTTCAAATAATTCATCATCATCAGTCTTAAAATAAATTTCTCCCTTATCCTTTAAGAAAGTTCTATATTGATCTAACTGCCTAGTATGTGTTAACCTTCTTTTCTTATGCCTATCCTTTGGCCACGGATTACAGAAATTTATGTAAATTCTATCTATACAGTCATCTTCACCTAAAATTTCATTTATTATAAGTATCTCTTGAGCCATCAGCTTAACATTATCAACAACAGGTCTTCCTGCTTCTTCAAATGCTTTTTCTATATTTCTCTTTGCAAGTACTAATACCTCATCTTTTATGTCAATTGCAATATAATTTATGTCAGGATTTTGTGAACCATGTACTGCCATAAATGTACCTTTTCCACATCCAAGTTCTAAATATATAGGTTTATCATTTCCGAAAAGTTCTTTCCACTTACCCTTATACTCTTTAGGATTAACAATAAAGAAATCACAGCTTTCAAGTTCAGGTCTTGCCCATGGTTTTTTCCTAAGTCTCATTTCACTTCACTCCATCTTTTATCATTCATAATAATTATACATATATAAATCTATATTGCAAAATTTTATTGAATCATAGTTAATAATTTATTATAAATTAAACTCATGAATATTTCTTATATAATACTCATGAGTTATTTAAAAAATATTTAGCAATAATATGCTTCTATGTTTATACAATAATCTTTTTAATATATTTATCTTATATACTTTTCTACTAATTTGTTAAATTCGTCTTCATGCTGCTCTATATATTCATGAAAATTAATATTTTTAGGCTCAATTAAAAGTGCTAATTCATATAAAAACTCAGGTATATCCTCTTTAGGAATTACCCCATATATTTTGCCTAGCCTTGCATTATCATCTTCAAAGGATCCATTTATATGTAATTCGAATACATCTTTAAGTTCACCATCTACCTTCTTTTTTCTTCCGGTTAATCCAATTAAACACGCCTGATGAATCCCACATGAATTCATGCATCCCGAAATATGTACTCTTGGAAGAATATCTTTATTCAATCCCTTTTCTCTAAAATAATCTATTATATTTCTTAATTGATCCTGACTATCTAATATACCTACCTGACATGTAGGTATTCCTATACATGATATACTTTGTTCTAAATGAGTTTCTCCTCCACGCCCTTCAGTAAGATTAATTAACATTTCAGCTTCTTTTCCATTAAGATTTCTAAAATAAATACCTTCTGTCATTGTAAGTCTCAGTTGGATATCCTCAATCCCTTCGATAGCTTCTAAGATTTCTTTTAAATCCTTTAAGCTTAATTGCCCACCTATTGGATGAAAATATACACTATATAACCCTTTTTGCTTTTGCTCTATTAATCTCTTAGTTTTTATTGCAGTTTCAATTCCCTCTTTAGTATATCTAGCCGGTTCTAAATGTAATGTAAGATCTTCACTTTCCATGACCTGATTCAAATATTTTTTATATATTTTAATAAATTCATCCTTTCCCATTCTCTCAACTATGTATCTTATCCTAGCTCGTGCTCTATTATCATAATCACCTTCATCCATAAATAATTGTGCCATAGCCTCAACATGATACAAAACATCTTTAGGTTCTATTAACTCATCATATTGAATTCCCAATTTAGGATTTTGCCCTAAACCTCCTCCTAGATAAACTTTAAAATACTCTTTTTCATCTTTCTTTACTGCTAAAAATCCCAAATCAGTTACATTACAATGTCCCAAATCCATATTACTACTCGAAAAAGATATTTTTATTTTTCTTGGAAGATTATAAGAAGTGATTTTTCTTAAAAAATAGTAATTTACTGCAATGGCATATGGAGTAACATCAAAAGCCTCAAACTTATCTACTCCAGCAAGTGGTGACATTGCAACATTTCTTGGATAGTCTCCTCCTGCACCTCTTGTAAAAATATTTTTTTCAATTCCATCTCTCATAATGGAACATACATCATCTATAGATAGATTATGAAGCTGAACGGACTCTCTTGTAGTCAAATGTATTCTCTTTAATCCATATTCTTCTGCCTTTTCATATACCCACCTAAGTTCTTCTATATCCATTATCCCTGAGGGTATCCTCAATCTAATTACAAAAGTCTTTTTATTTCGCTCTGAATATATTCCAAATCCGCATGAAATATGCTTAAATTCCATTTTTGAAATATTTCCATTTAGAAATTCTATCCCTTTTTCTCTAAATGATTCTATTTCACTTAAAAGTTCTTCTCTTAATTTATCCACTTAATCACCTTCATAAAATAATATTATCTTATGAATAGTATTGATTTCTTTCAAATAAAAAATACCACTTTACTTAATGAAGTTTTTCATAGGTTATTTCTTAATACTTATTTACCATATTAATTAATAATTAGATTCTTCAACTATTATCTTAAAAATTCACATTGTAGATCACATTATTTTGTTAAAAAAATAGCCATTTATGATATCCATCATAAATAGCTATTTTCATATTATCTATTTTCTACCAAAGATTTTCTTCTTATGAGTTCCTGTTGCTGCATCTGGTTCTTCACCTGAAGCTTTCATAAATGCATACAACGCTTCTTCTTGAGCCTTATTTAATGATTTAGGAATATCAACTATAACTTTTACGTATTGATCTCCTTTTCCACTTGAATTAACTTTTTGTATACCCTTACCCTTTAATCTAAACATTGTTCCAGATTGAGTTCCTGCTGGTACTGTATACTTAACATTTCCATCAACAGTTGCAACCTTTATTTCTGTACCTAAAGCAGCTTTAGCCATAGAAATATGTGCATCTATATAAACATCATTTCCTTTTCTTGTGAATGTTTTAGATGGAGTAACATTAATCTTAACATATAGATCTCCAGGACTTCCACCTCTTAATCCATGTTCTCCTTGTCCTCTTAAAGGCATTACATTTCCAGTATCAACACCTGCTGGTATTTTAACTTTTATTTTTCTTGTCTTTCTTACTTGGCCCTTACCTTTACATTCCTTACAAGGAGTTTCAGTAATCTTACCAGTTCCATGACAGTGATTACATGTTGAAGTAGATACAAAACTTCCAAGCGGAGTTTGTCTTTGTACTCTAACTTGACCTGAGCCACCGCATGTTGGACAAGTTTTAACATCTGTACCAGGTTCTGCTCCTGAACCATTACAATGTTCACAGTTTTCATTTCTAGTAACAGATATTTCTTTTTCTACTCCAAATACTGCTTCTTCAAAAGTTAATGTTAGGGTATATTCGATATCATTACCTCTTACTGGGCCATTTCTTCTTGAAGAGCTTCCGCCACCGCCTCCAAAGAATGATTCGAAAATATCTCCAAAACCGCCCATATCAAAGCTATCGAATCCACCAAATCCACCAGCGCCAAAGCCTCCGCTTCCATCAAATGCAGCAGATCCAAATTGATCATATTTAGCTTTCTTTTCAGGATCTGAAAGAACTTGATATGCTTCATTTATTTCTTTGAACTTTTCTTCTGCTTCAGCATTACCTTGATTTCTATCTGGATGATATTTTACGGCTAATTTTCTAAAGGCTCTCTTTATCTCATCTTCACTTGCACCTTTTTGAAGTCCAAGCACTTCATAATAGTCTTTATTTGCCATTTTTGATTTTCACCACCATTAATTTAATTGACAATTGAAAGTTGAAAATTGACAGTTTGATGATGAAATTCATAGAATTTCTTTAAACATTATTAATTACATATTAAAATACATTAATTTCTATATTTTCTTCTCAATTATACCTTGTCAATTACACCTTATCAAATGTTATATTTTTATCTTAGAAAAGGGAAGACTAATATGCCTTCCCTGTAATATTATATCTTAAATCAGATTTTAGTAAACCCTATTATTTATCTTCATCTACTTTAAAATCTGCATCTACTACATTATCATCATGTGCTGCACCTTGACCTTGTGCTCCACCTGCTGTAGCATTTGGATCAAATCCTTGACCTTCAGCTCCACCAGCTTGTTGATACATCTTAGTAGCTATTGGATAGAATGATTGATTAACAGCTTCGATTGCAGCTTTGATTGCTTCTACATCTTCGCTATCTTTAACCTTCTTAAGTTCTTCAATTTTAGCTTCAACACTTGATTTTTCATCAGCAGTTACTTTATCTCCTGCTTCAGTTAAAGCTTTTTCTATTTGATAGATTGTTTGGTCAGCTTGATTTTGAGTTTCAATCTTTTCTTTTCTCTTCTTATCTTCTTCAGCAAATTTTTCTGCTTCTTTTACAGCCTTATCTACTTCTTCTTCACTTAAGTTAGTTGAAGCTGTGATTGTAATATTTGCTTCTTTACCAGTTCCTTTATCTAAAGCAGATACCTTAACAATACCATTAGCATCTATATCAAATGTTACTTCGATTTGAGGAATTCCTCTTGGAGCTGGAGCTATTCCTGATAATGTGAATTGTCCTAATGACTTGTTATCCATAGCCATTTGTCTTTCACCTTGAACTACGTTGATTTCAACTGAAGTTTGGTTATCAGCAGCAGTTGAGAAGATTTGGCTCTTCTTAGTTGGAATAGTTGTATTTCTTTCTATTAATGGAGTAGCTATTCCACCTGCTGTTTCAATTCCTAATGTTAATGGAGTAACATCAAGTAATACTACATCTTTAACTTCTCCTGTAAGTACTCCGGCTTGAATTGCTGCACCCATTGCAACACATTCATCTGGGTTAACTCCCTTAGATGGTTCTTTTCCTGTAAAGTTCTTAACAGCTTCTTGAACAGCTGGAATTCTTGTAGATCCACCAACTAAGATTACTTTATCTATATCGCTTAATGATAATTTAGCATCAGCTAATGCTTTCTTCATTGGTTCAATTGTTCTTTGTACTAAATCATGAGTTAATTCATTGAATTTAGCTCTAGTTAATGTTAAATCAATATGTTTTGGACCAGTTGCATCTGCTGTGATGAATGGTAAGTTAATATTTGTTTGTTGAGAAGATGATAATTCTATCTTAGCTTTTTCAGCAGCTTCTTTTAATCTTTGAACTGCCATCTTATCTTGCATTAAGTCTATTCCATTTTCAGCTTTGAATGTATCAGCTATATATTTCATGATAGCTTCATCAAAATCATCTCCACCAAGTTTAGTATCTCCGTTTGTAGATAATACTTCAAATACTCCATCACCTAAATCAAGGATAGATACATCAAAAGTACCACCACCTAAGTCATATACTAAGA
>DPOH01000071.1:549-5520 GCA_003539755.1 Clostridium sp. | reverse complement strand
AATAGAATATATCTATTATCACTATAAATGGTAAAACATTAATTAATATTGCACTTACAGAACTACTCATGTCTATTCCTCCAATTTATTAAATTAGAATAAATATATTCCTGTTAAGTAGTTTACATTTTTTATTTAATATTATCATCCCTATAATCTAAATTTAATTAATTATTCATATTCACTATAATGTAATTATTATCTATATTTAATTATAATATCCTCCTTATGAGATTTTATTCATTAACACTCATATTAATATTAACTATATAAACTACACTTAATTTTTATTTATAAATGTAGTTTTTCATAACCAGCCATTCATCCTTAAATAATTTTACGAAAATAAAAAAGCGTTTTTCAAAGTAAACATACTTAAAAAACGCTTTTATATTAAAGAATTGATTTTATTTATTTCTTAGGTGCCCAGTCTTTTAACTTTTGTTCCTTAAATTCTTTGTAAGTACCATTATCTATGGCAGTTCTGATTTCTTCCATAAGTTTGTTATAAAAATGTAAGTTATGTAATACACATAATCTCATAGCAAGCATTTCTTTTGCTTTAAATAAGTGTCTTATATATGCTCTTGTGTAATTTTTACATGCTGGACAATCACATTTTTCATCTATTGGTTTAGCATCTAATTCATACTTAGCATTCATTAAGTTTAATTTTCCTTCGCTAGTATAAACATTACCATGTCTTCCATTTCTAGCAGGAAGTACACAGTCAAAGAAGTCTACTCCTCTGTCTACTGCTTCTAAAATATTTTCAGGAGTTCCAACACCCATTAAGTATATTGGTTTGTCTTCTGGTAAATGTGGTACAACAGCATCAATTACTCTATACATATCTTCATGGCTTTCACCTACTGCTAAGCCTCCAATTGCATATCCATCTAAATCCATCTTAGTGATTTCTTTAGCATGAGCTATTCTTATATCTTCATAAGTTCCACCTTGGTTTATACCAAATAACATTTGCTCTTTATTTATAGTATCTGGAAGAGAATTTAATCTATCCATTTCATCCTTACATCTTTGAAGCCATCTTGTAGTTCTAGCTACTGATCTTTCGACATATTCTCTAGTTGATGGGTTTGGTATACATTCATCAAAAGCCATAGCAATTGTTGATGCTAAGTTACTTTGAATCTGCATTGATTCTTCTGGTCCCATGAATATTTTCTTTCCATCAATGTGAGAGTTAAAGTAAACTCCTTCTTCTTTAATCTTTCTCATTGCTGATAAAGAGAATACTTGGAATCCGCCTGAATCAGTAAGGATTGGTCTATCCCAGTTCATGAACTTATGTAGTCCACCCATTTTCTTTACAACTGTATCTGTTGGTCTTAAATGTAAGTGGTATGTATTTGAAAGTTCAACTTGACAACCAATTTCTTTTAAGTCCATACTTGAAACTGCACCTTTAATAGCTGCAAGTGTTCCAACATTCATAAATACAGGAGTTTGTATTGTTCCATGAGGAGTTACAAACTGACCTCTTCTTGCTTTTCCATCTTTTTTTAATAACGTATATCTTTCACTCAAAAGTTTCACCTTCTTAAATATTTTTTATATATTGAAACTATTGATTAATGTCACCTCATCAATATGTAATCAAACTTTAGTCAGTTGAGAGTTGATAGTTGAAAGTGGAGAGTTATAGCTCCAAAGTGTTCTCTACTTTCTTGTACCATACTTCATCTTTTCTTATTTTATAAACATTGAATCTCCAAATGAGAAGAATCTATATTTTTCTTTAACTGCTTCTTTATATGCATTCATAACATGATCTTTTCCTGCTAGTGTTGATACAAGCATTATAAGTGTTGATTCTGGTAAGTGGAAGTTTGTTATTAGGTTATCCACTACTTTAAATTTATATCCTGGATAAATAAAGATATCTGTCCATCCACTTTGCTCTTTTACATAGCCTTCTTCATCTCCAATAGTTTCTAAAGTTCTTGTTGATGTTGTTCCAACAGCTATTACTCTATTTCCTCTTTTTTTAGTTTCATTAATTATATCAGCACTTTCTTTTGAAAGTGTATAGAATTCAGAATGCATATGATGTTCTTCTAAGTTTTCAACTTTAACTGGTCTGAATGTTCCAAGACCAACATGTAATGTTAAATAAACAACATTGATTCCTTTTTCTTTGATTTGTTCTAATAATTCCTGTGTAAAATGAAGTCCTGCTGTTGGTGCAGCTGCTGAACCAGTTTCCTTTGAATATACTGTTTGATATCTTTCTCTATCTTCAAGTCTTTCATGGATATATGGTGGAAGAGGCATTTCACCAAGTGAATCTAAAACTTCTTCAAATATTCCATCATAATGGAATTCTACTATTCTGTTTCCATCTTCTTTAACTTCAACAACTTCAGCTTTAAGCTTTCCATCACCAAAAGTAAACTTTCTGCCTACTCTTGCAGACTTACCTGGCTTAGCTAGACATTCCCATCTATCTTTATCTACTCTTTTTAATAATAAGAATTCTATCTTTCCACCAGTACCTTCTTTTTCGCCAATTAATCTTGCAGGCATTACTCTTGTATTATTAAGAACTAAAGTATCACCTTCATGTAAATAATCGATTATATCATGAAACACTTTATGTTCTATTTCACCAGTCTTTTTATCGACAACCATAAGTCTTGAAGTATCTCTCTTCTGTAATGGATGTTGTGCTATTAGTTCCTCTGGTAAATCAAAATCAAATTCTTTAACGTTCATTGTTATCTTCTCCTAACATTTAGCTTATGAATTAATTTCAAAAGCCAATTATTATGCTTATTTAAAATGTAATAATACATTTTTTATCTAATCATTTATATTTAGTAAACTAGATATCCATCCAGCCCGCTATTTTCAAGCAAATATATAAGTATAAATATTCTTTTATACTTATATATTTATATTTGCACATTAATGTACTCTAAAATACCATAAAGCAACTTACATTTAACAATTATTCGTCATCAAAAAATGTACCTTGAACTTTTATTTTTCTTTTAGATGGATTAACTCTACCTAAATGCTCGTATGCTTTGTCAGTTGCAACCCTTCCTCTAGGAGTTCTTATAATAAATCCCTTTTGAAGAAGATATGGTTCATAAACATCTTCAATAGTTCCAAGCTCTTCTCCTATAAAATAGGAAAGTGTTTCTATTCCAACAGGTCCACCATTGAAGTTATCAATAATAGCTTCAAGTATTTTATTATCTACTTTATCAAATCCTGCATTATCTACTTCTAATAATTCAAGGGCATTTCTTGCTTCTTTTAACGATATTAAATTATCGGATTTTACTTCCGAATAATCTCTTACTCTCTTTAAAAGCCTGTTTGCTATTCTTGGAGTCCCTCTAGATCTTCTTGCAATTTCAAAAGCACCTTCTTCAGTAATATCACATCCTAAAACAACAGCACTTCTTATTACTATTTCTTTAAGTTCCTCATTTGTATAATACTCCATGGCACATAAAACGCCAAATCTATCTCTAAGCGGTGCACTAAGCATACCTATTCTAGTAGTAGCACCTATAAGTGTAAACTTTGGAAGATCAATTCTTATAGATTTAGCTGCCGCACCTTTACCTATAACTATATCTAAAGCATAATCCTCCATTGCTGGATAAAGTATTTCTTCTACAGTTCTGTTTAATCTATGTATTTCATCTATAAACAAAACATCATTATCCTTTAATGTTGTAAGTATAGCAGCTAAGTCTCCTGCCCTCTCAATTGCTGGTCCTGATGTTATCTTAAGTTCCCCACTCATTTCCTTAGCTATTATATTAGCAAGAGTAGTTTTTCCTAATCCAGGAGGTCCATATAAAAGTACATGGTCTAGTGCTTCACGCCTTTTTTGAGCCGCTTGTATAAATATATCAAGTCTCTCTTTAACCTTCTGCTGACCTATATACTCGTTAATTTTCTGAGGTCTTAAACTTAGTTCCGAATTAAAATCACCATTCATCTCTGATGGATTAACTATTCTTTCCATAATACCCCGCTTTCTACAGTTGATAGTTGATAATTGAAAGTGGAGAGTTTTTGGTGCATATTCTTGCAGAATATATTTATTTATATGTTGTGCCATCTCCTAGTTAAGCTAAGATTTAGAATTACTATATATTTAATTCTAAGAAAACATATATTTATTCTAGAAACAGCTCGCTGTTTCCACCTTAACTATCAACTCTCAACTTTCCACTCTCAACTGTTTCCTATCCCATTAATGCCTTTAATGCATTTTTGATTATATTTTCCACACTATCATTTTTATCAATATTTTTAAGAACCTTTTCTGCTTCTTTTTCACTATATCCAAGTGCAATTAATGCACTTAATGCTTCTGATGCTGCTAATGTATTTTCTACTGAGCCTGTTTCATCTTCTAATGCACCATCTAATAATTCATCTGGTTGAAGCTTATCTTTAAGTTCTAATATTATTCTTGCAGCAGTCTTTTTACCTATTCCGACTCCTCTACAGATGTGTTTTTCATCACCTATCATTATAGCATATTTAAGATTATTAACTCTGCTTATTGAAAGCAATGATAAAGCCGCTTTTGGTCCTACTCCATTTACATTTAAAAGAAGTTTAAACATATCAAGTTCTTCTCTGGAATCAAATCCGTAAAGACCTATAAAGTCTTCTCTTACAATCTGTTCTATATATAATGTTATTTCTTCTCCAGCTTCAGGGACATCTGACATTGTTGCACCTGAAGTAAATATTTTATACCCAATACCGTTATTTTCAACTATAATATAGTCCTTATTAATTCCGATATATTTCCCTCTTATATACTCGTACATCTCATCCTCCACAGTTTTCCATGTGCTTCTTATGTAATTTATCAATTCACTTAAGCCTAAATATTACTTTATCATTTTACAATAAATCTTTCAATAAGTAAGTCTCTAAAAGTGATGTTCCAAATTTTATATTTGGCTA
>DPOH01000071.1:0-517 GCA_003539755.1 Clostridium sp. | reverse complement strand
TGAGAATTTTACATTTAGATAGTCGAACTTATTCTGCGAATACTCTGTGAGTACCAGCGAACGAATGTGAGTCGGGATTCCTTAAGTCATATTCTAAATTTATGATTTTGTTCCTCTACATTTATTATTCTTGATTATTTGAATTATAAATTGTTTATAAAATCATAAAATATACCTTTTCAAAATATACTCTTATAAAATTAATTATATGCTTCATATGCTTTTACTAACAATGAAATATACTCAAAACTATGCAATTTATATAAACTGCATAGTTTTGAGTATATTATTATTTGAAAAAATATTTATTTTCAAAGATATACCTTTAATAATGTATAATCTTATCTTGCAATTATTTCTGCTCCATCTTCATTTATGGCTATTGTATATTCCCATTGTGCTGAAAGAGATCCATCATCTGTGTATACTGTCCATTCATTATCTGAATCAACAAATATTCTATGAGTTCCTTCATTTATCATAGGTTCAATTGTAAATACCATTCCTGGAACCAAAA
>DPOH01000152.1 GCA_003539755.1 Clostridium sp. | reverse complement strand
GTAATATTATGTTGGCGAAGTATGGAGCACAATCAGTATATGGAACTGATATACCATTATCTGTTATGGGAATTGTAATGAAAATAAATGATATATTAATTGGAATAGTTATTGGAATAGCAGTTGGAGGACAGCCTATAGCGGGATATAATCTTGGCGCTGGAAATTATGATAGAGTAAAGGAAACATATTATGTACTTATAAAAATGTCAACAATAGTAGCTATTATAGCATTTATAATGTTTCAGTTTTTTCCACAATCAATAATAAATTTATTTGGAACAAATAATGAGTTATATAATGAGTTTGCATTAAAGGCTTTTAAAATATTTTTAATGCTCTGTATATTTGTAGGATTCGAACTTACAACTACAATATTTTTGCAATCTATAGGAAAACCAGTAAAATCAATAATATTAACATTATGCAAACAAACTATATTTATAATACCACTAATGATAATACTTCCAGTATTTTTTGGAGTAGAAGGTGTGCTTTATGCAGGACCATGTGCTGAAGCAATGTCTACGCTTGTTACATTTATATTAATTAAAAAACAGTTTAGTGAATTTAAAAGAATGTCTTGATCCTTCATAATATGAAAGGTCAATATAAAGACATATTAAATTATCTTTTTGAGGATGGTGTCTATGAATAGGATAAGAAAACTAGAAATAAAAGATAATACAAATGAAGAAAAACAAGAAAATTCGATAATTATAAAAGGAGCTAAGCATCATAATTTAAAAAATATTTCATTAAAAATTCCTAAAAATAAGTTTATTGTTTTTACTGGTGTTAGTGGAAGTGGAAAATCTACTCTTGTTTTTGATATTATTCATGCTGAATCTCAAAGAAGATTTATGAATGGATTTTCTACTTTTGCTAGAAGAAATATGGAAAAAATGGAGAAACCTAAAGTTGAGTATATATCTGGACTTACACCTTCATTAGCTATTGAGCAGAAGAGTGTAAGTAATAACCCCAGGTCTACAGTTGGAACGTTGACAGAAATAGCAGATTATATGAGACTATTATATTCAAGAATAGGGGTTAGAACTTGTACTAAGTGTGGTTCAGAAATAAAGGTACTGCTATATAAGAATAAAAAGAGTGAATGTCCAAATTGTCATACAGATATAAAGCCACTGCTATCACAACATTTTAGTTCGAATACACCACAGGGGATGTGCCCTAAGTGTAAGGGATTAGGTGTTACTCAAAAGATAGATTTAGATGTACTTATTGAAAATGAAAATATAAGTTTACTAGATGGTGCATTAAAGTGGTTTGGATACTTAAGAGATGGAAAGAAGAGCTCATGGCCTATAATACCGCTAAGCGCAGTGTTTGATCACTATGGTGTAGATATTGAAACACCATGGAAGGACTTACCTGAAGAATTTAAAAATATAATTTTATATGGTTCAGGAGAGGAAAAAATAGAATTTCCATCGGTAGGAGGAAAAACAGTATTAAAGAGTGTTAAAGGTGTTGCCAGTGAAATAGAAAGATTGTATTTTGAAACATCATCAGAAGTAACTAGAAAAAAATATGCTGGATATATGACATTCACAACATGTGATGAATGTCATGGAACTAAAATTACAAAAGAAGCTCTCAATGTTAAAATAGATGGAAAAACAATAGATGATGTATATAATATGTCTATTAGAGATGTTGTTGATTTTATTAAGAATATATATGAATGTTGCGATGAATCCATATTTAATATAGGTAAAGAAATAATACTTGAGATATATAAAAGACTTTCATTTTTAAATGATGTAGGGCTTAATTATCTTACTCTGAATAGAACAGCACCAACTCTATCAGGGGGAGAAGGTCAGAGGGTAAGGCTTGCAAATGCATTAAGCAGCCAGATTACAGGTATTACATATGTTTTAGATGAACCATCCACAGGATTGCATCCACGTGATACTGAAAATTTAATAAATACATTATATAAATTAAGAGACAATGGAAATACTGTTATAGTAGTTGAGCATGATGAAGACATAATAAAGAGTGCAGATTATATTGTGGATATTGGTCCATATGCAGGAGTGCTTGGAGGAAATGTAATTGGTAAAGGGCATTTAGAGGAAATTAAAAAGAATAATGATTCATTGACAGGAAAATATTTAAGTGGTCAATTAAATGTAAATGAAAATATGAATAAAAAAACTAAAGAAGAACAATTAATAGATTCATTTTTAGTGTTAAAAGGAGCAAGTCATAATAATTTAAAAAATATTTCTGTTAAGTTTCCACTTAATAAATTAACATGTGTAACAGGGGTTAGTGGTAGTGGAAAAAGTAGTCTTATAAGTAAGACGTTAGAGCCACTATTAGAAAATATATTGAATAATGGACATAATAAAGTTGGAAAATATGAAGAAATTATGGGCTATGAAGAATTAGATAAAGTTATAAATGTATCTCAAGAGCCTATAGGAAGAACTCCTAAATCTAATCCAGCTACTTATATAGGTTTATTTGATAAGATAAGAAAGGTATTTGCTCAAACTCATTATGCAAAAGAGCATAATATGAATGCAGATTATTTTAGCTTTAACTCAACTAAAGGAAGATGCCCATACTGTGAAGGACAAGGACAGATAAAAATTGAAATGCATTTTATGCCTGATGTATGGATGGAATGCGATGAATGTAATGGGAAAAGATTTAAAGAAGAAGTTCTGGAGTGTAAGATCAATGGAAAAAGTATTGCGGATGTACTTAATATGGACGTTAATGAGGCATTAGAATTTTTTACTGAATATAAAGACATATATAATATGCTTAATGTGCTAAAAAAAGTTGGACTTGAATATATTAAACTGGGACAGAGTGCTACAACATTAAGTGGAGGCGAAGCTCAAAGAGTTAAATTAGCTAAAGAATTGAGTAGAAAAACAAAAGGAAAAACAATTTATATTTTAGATGAACCTACAAACGGATTACATTTTAATGATATAAAGAAGCTTTTAAATATATTCAAAAAACTTATAGATGACGGAAACACAATAATAGTTATTGAGCATAATATTGATGTGATAAATTCTGCTGACTGGATAGTAGATATAGGACCTAATGGTGGAGATGCTGGAGGAAAGCTTGTAGCTCAAGGAACTTTAGAAGAAGTTAAGCATTGTAAGGAGAGTTTTACGGCAAAGTATATAAGATAATATTAAAAAGTATATTAAATGTATAGATAATAAGGGAGTTAATATATTTTTTAAAATAATGATATTAGAAGTGCTATGAGTATAAGTAATATAAAAATAGCTACTAAAAAACTAAATTTTTAGTAGCTATTTTTTATTAATTTAAGAATATGCTGTGATTAAATACATCCATATCAACTTCTTGTGCATTTGCTCCAGGAACAGTTCCTTTAGATGAATACTGATGTCCAGCCCTGTTTGTCCATATTGAGTTTGAAGGAAGGCTGAATGGAGTATTATTGTAATTAGCTTCCCATAATGTATATTGAGATAAGCGTGAATCAAAATTATTTATAAAATTAGTATAAGTATATACAACAACATCCATGTTACTTAATTTTTTAAATTCATTAATAAATCTTATTGTGTATTCTAAAGCAGTATCTGGACTTGACTCTACATCCACACAAGGTTTTAAATCATTAGGTTTGTCCTTTATGCAGTCATAAAATAGTCTGGCTTGTTCTTCTGGAGAACTTGTGCCAGTTAAATAGTGATAGTATCCTACTTTTAAACCAACTTTTTTTGCATTTATAGAATTTGTAGCAGCATATTGATCTACAAAATAATTAGATTCAGAAGCTTTCATATATACTGCTTTAATTCCAGATTGTTTGACGGCATTAAAGTCAACATAACCATCATAATTACTTATATCAATACCATTAAATACTGATTCAGGAATTCCATGTGTTTTGCTCTTAAAATTACATTCAGATGTATCTATAGATATATTTCTATTTTCAAAATATTTATCAATATCTGGAACAGTATCATTATCCACTAAAACGAGCTTTCCTGTTTCATCTAGCTTATTATTATCTATAGTAGTATTTGTTGCTTTTGCACCAGTGCTATCTAAATAGAAAATATCATTACCTATTCCTATCCATCCAGTTTTCATGGCACCATTTTTATCGAAATAATAGTCTTTATTATCTATGGTTGTCCATCCAGAGGCCATAATGCCATCATCTAATAAATAATATTTTTTATTATTATCAATAAGCCATCCAGTTTTCATAATTCCATCAGGATTAAAGTAATACCAATTATTATTGATTTGTTGCCAGCCTGTAGCTAAATCTCCGTTACTTTTAAAATAATATGTAACGTTATTTATTTTAGTAAGGCCAGTAGCCATGATACCATCATCTGTTAAATAATATCTTTGATTGTTGTAAGTTATCCATTGATTGCTTACACGGCTTCCATCGGTATTAGAGTAATACCACTTATTATCTAAAGGAATCCATCCAGTTTTTAGAGTTCCAGTTGAATCGAAATAATAGTTTTTACCATCTATTTCTTTCCATCCAGTTACTTTTTTCATATCTGAATCGTAATAGTATTTTATTCCATTAATAGTGTTCCAACCTTCAGTTATACTTTGTTTTTGTGTAATAGTTTTATCAGAAACTATTTTATCACTAGAGTATGCAGCATTATTAACTGTTTCTTCTTCGTTAGATGATTTGATATCATTAACTGTTTTTTCTTCATTAAATGAAGAACTTGATGAAGAGGCATGTACTAATTCTGTAGCATTAGCTTTTAATGGAGACATTACTGATAATACTGCCGCTACAGTTACAATTAATTTTTTTATATTTTTCACAATCTTTCTCCTTCTACTATTAATATTTTTATGCATGATTTAAAATATTTTGCATAAAGAATATTTTAACATATTTTGACTTGATATTATTATAAATAAGAAAAGTTAAGAATTTTGTTATATTTATGAGTGGTTTGTATGAATAAATTGTGAATGGATATTATTAAAATAAATAATTTTAAACCTATAAGTTTTAAGATAACAGATAATATTGCACTAACTGTAGAAAGTTTAAAAAGAGATGGTGATAAGCTTACAGTTAAGTATAATTATTATTATAAGGGTAATAAGCTCTATAGAGTTGATGGTGGAAATTTATTTATAAAAAGTTGTGATTCTATAGACGGATATTTTGAGGATGTGGATGGAATAGTAGACGATGAATGTAATACTGTTGTGTATAATATACCACAAGAAAATGAAATAGAAATAGGATGTTACGATACTTTAACTAATAAAATTCTTGAAGACAAAGCATTTTTTATAGACATTAAATAATTAGTTGTTTATTAGAACATTTCAGAAATTTTTTTAATATAATAATTTCAAAACATATTATATTAGGAGTATGATCTTGAATGTCAAGAAGAGGAAAAACAGTATTTGTAGATAGAAGTATTAAAAAGAAAAAAGAAACTATTCTGATTGAAGTTCCTAAAGATGCAGAAGTAGGAGAATATATTAACGGATTTAAAGTTATAAGGCCAGTAAAGAGATTTGGAAAGTATTATATAAAATGTAAAAATAAATAAAATAAACTAAATTATAGAAAAATGTGGCTTGACCTTTTTTATGCAAAGGTATATTGTATTAATTGTAGTATTTATATATAAAATAAATTATTTTGTATATTTGTTTAAGTAAAAAAATCAAGATTACTAGGGGAGCCCTGTTAGAGCTGAGATTGGAATGCGAATTCCTAAACCCTTAAAACCTGATTTGGTTAGAACCAACGTAGGGAAGTACAGAGATGATATATGATTTAGTATTATATAGCGAAATGTAGTCCGTACGGGCTACATTTTTTTCTTTTCTACGATTTTTATCAATAAGAAAGGAGATTTAAAATGAAGAGTAAGGCTCAAAAAATTGCTTTTAGTGGTGTGCTTATTGCACTATCTGTAGTATTTGGAACTTTTTCGATTCCAATAGGCATAGCTAAAATTTCACCTATTCAGCATTTTGCAAATGTTGTAGGAGCAGTAACATTAGGTCCATTTTATGCATTAATTAATGCTTTTGCTACATCACTAATAAGAAATATGTTGGGTACAGGAAGTCTTCTTGCTTTTCCAGGAAGTATGATTGGTGCACTTTTATCGGGAGTCATGTATAAGAAATTTAAAGTTTTGATTTCTGCTGTAATTGGTGAAATTATAGGAACTGGAATATTGGGGGCAATAATAGCTTATCCAATAGCAGTACTTGTTATGGGAAAAGAAGGCGCTGTATTTATGTTTGTAGCTCCGTTCATAATGAGTTGCAGTGCAGGTGCAGTCATAGCTTACTGTTTTTTAAAGATACCAGTGATAAAACAAAGTTTAGTAACAGAAGAATTAAAAGTAAACAGTTAATTAACTAGAGAAGTAGGAGGAAAGTATGTTTAGAGCATTGACTATTGCAGGGTCTGATAGCTGTGGAGGCGCAGGTATTCAAGCTGATTTAAAGTCATTTCAGGCTAATGGAGTTTATGGAATGAGCGCTATAACTGCAGTTACAGTACAAAATACTATGGGTGTATTTGGAATTCAGGATATGAGTCCAGAAATAATAGAGGGACAACTTAATGCAATTTTTGAAGATATAAGAGTAGATGCTATTAAAATTGGTATGGTATCTAAAATTGAATCAATTAAAGCTATTTCAAGAGCCTTAAGGAAAGTAAGTAATCTTCCAAAGATTGTTTTAGATCCAGTTATGATTTCTACAAGTGGATATAATTTATTATCAAAAGATGCAAAAGATACATTGGTAAAAGAACTATTTCCATTAGCAGAGTTAATAACTCCTAATTTACCAGAAGCAGAAGAAATTTTAGGCTGTAAGATTGAAACAGTTGAGGAAATGAAAGATGCTACTAAAAAACTTATGGAGCTTGGCACTAAATCGGTATTAGTTAAAGGTGGACATCTAAAAGATGATGCTACTGATTTATTGTATGATGGTAAAGAATTTATATTATTACCACAAGAAAAAATAGATACTGTTAATACACATGGAACAGGATGTACACTATCATCAGCAATAGCTGCTAACCTTGCTAAAGGCATGAATATGAAGGATGCAGTTATTGAAGGTAAAAAGTACATAACAAGTGCAATTAAACATGGATTTAAACTTGGAAAAGGAGTAGGTCCTACTAATCATTTTTATGAATTATATAAAGCTTCAGGAAGATACGAAGAATTAACTGGAGAAAAAGAAAGTTAATAATTAAGGTAAATTTAAAATTGGGAGTTCTACAAAAAATATAAAAACTAAAATTTAATTATTAATTTTAAATAACTACAAATCTAAAAAAATGTAGAGCTAAAAGATTTTAAGAAACTAAATGTAAATACTGAGCATAGATTCAAATGGGGCTTGTTAGGTAGACAATAAAGAATTTATGTTACTTAAAAATAATAATAAGTAAGAGAAGAGTTCAGAGGACTTAGTTATTAGTTAAAGGTTACAGTGAAAGGAGAAAAAGCTTTCAGCTTTTTGAGGAATTATATATTAAAAGAAATTCTTACAGAATTTCCTCCACAACTGTTAACTGTTAACTGTAAACTGTTAACTGAACTAAGATTGGGGGATAAAAAATGAATTATAAAACTCAAATGGAAGCAGCAAAAAAAGGTATTGTAACAGAACAAATGAAGGTTGTTGCTGAAAAAGAAAATATGCAGGTAGAAAAATTAATGAAGCTTATAGCTGAAGGTAAAGTTGTAATTCCTGCAAATGTTAATCATAAATCAATAAGTCCAGAAGGTATTGGTGATGGATTAAAGACTAAGATTAATGTTAATCTAGGTATTTCAGGAGATTCAGTTGATTACTGTAGAGAAATGGAGAAGGTTAAGCTTGCTATAGAATATGGTGCTGAAGCAATTATGGATTTAAGTAACTATGGTAAAACACGAGAGTTTAGAGAAAAACTTATTGAATATTCACCAGCTATGATTGGTACAGTACCAATGTATGATGCAATTGGATATTTAGAAAAGGATTTATTAGAAATTAAGGCTGAAGATTTCTTAGAAGTAGTAAGAGCTCATGCTAAACAAGGTGTTGATTTTGTAACAATTCATGCTGGAATAAATAGAAGAACAGTTGAATTATTTAAAGAAGATAAGAGAAGAATGAACATAGTATCAAGAGGTGGATCGCTACTTTTTGCATGGATGGAAATGACAGGCAATGAAAATCCATTCTATGAACATTATGATGAATTACTTGATATACTTAGAGAATATGATGTTACTATAAGTCTTGGTGATGCTATGAGACCAGGATGTATTGATGATTCTACAGATGCAGGGCAAATTACAGAACTTATTGAGCTTGGATTATTAACTAAGAGAGCATGGGAAAAAGACGTACAAGTTATGATTGAAGGACCAGGACATATGGCTATGAACGAAATTGCAGCTAATATGGAAATAGAAAAGAGACTTTGTCATGGAGCGCCATTCTATGTACTTGGACCTTTAGTTACAGATATTGCACCAGGATATGACCATATAACTTCAGCAATTGGTGGAGCTATAGCAGCAACTCATGGAGCTAACTTCCTTTGCTATGTAACACCTGCTGAACATTTGAGATTACCAGATATAAATGATGTTAAGGAAGGAATAATAGCATCAAAGATAGCAGCTCATGCAGCTGATATTGCAAATGGGCTTCCAGGAGCAAGAGATAGAGATAATGCAATGGCAGATGCTCGTCATAAATTAGATTGGGATGAAATGTTTAAGATTGCGCTCGATGGTAAAAAAGCAAAAGAATATTTTGAAAGTATACCACCAGAAGAAAAACATAGCTGCTCAATGTGTGGAAAAATGTGTGCAGTAAGAACAACAAATATGATACTTAATGGAGAAAAAGTAGAACTTAAGTAGTTAACAGTTAACAAGTAACAGTTATCAGTTAAGGAGAAAAAGCTTTCAGCTTTTTTTAATATATTCTTTATAATCGTATTTGGAGAGATGAAATTATGGAAAGTTTAGAAGAAAAAATATTAAAATTAGAAAAAGATCTTTTACTGTCTTCAACAAGAAAATCTGCTGAAAAAATTAGTGAAATATTGGATGAAGAATTTATTGAATTCACAAGTTCAGGCACAATATATCATTATGAGAAAGGTGATATATATCAGAATAAAGATGATAAAACAGAATTGGATTGGATTATTAGTGATTTTAAAATAAAGGAATTGTCTGATGAATGTATTTTAGCTACATATAGAGTAATAAAAAATAATGGTGCCGATGAAAGTAAGAAATATACACTTAGAAGTTCTATATGGAAACATATTGGTGGTAAGTGGAAAATGATATTTCATCAAGGAACATTATGCAAAAAGTTTTAATAGAGGGACGAAAAAGAATGAATAATAAAATTAAATTAGAAGTAATTGAATTATTAAAAAAATTAAAAGAAAAAAAGCCTTTAGTACACAATATAACTAATTATGTTACAGTAAATGACTGTGCTAATATATTACTTGCCATAGGAGCATCACCAATTATGGCTGATGATATTAGAGAGGCTGCAGATATAACATCTATTTCATCTGCACTTGTAATAAATATTGGAACTTTAAATGAAAGAACAATAGAATCTATGATTGCTTCAGGTAAAAAAGCAAATGAGTTAAATATACCTGTTATATTTGACCCAGTTGGAGCAGGTGCATCTTCTTTTAGAAATGAAACAACAAAGAGAATATTAGATGAAGTTAGAATTAATGTTCTTCGTGGAAATATGTCTGAAATTAAATTTATTGCAGGATTAAGTTCTGAGACTAAGGGTGTAGATGCATCAGAATCAGATATTAAAAATGGAAACGAAGAAGGAATAATGGCTGCTAAAGCCTTAGCTAGAAAATATGGATGTGTAACTGCAATAACTGGAGTTACAGATATTGTTTCAGATGGAGAAAAGACTGCCATTCTTGAAAATGGAAGTAAAATGCTTTCAAAAGTTACAGGTACAGGCTGTATGACTACTGCGCTAGTAGGAGGATTTTTAGGAGCATGTGAATCTAAAAAAGATTATTTTATAGCAGCAATTTCAGGAATTTTATCTATGAGTATTTGTGGAGAAATAGCAGAAGAGAAGGCTGGCAATATAGGAATTGGAAGTTTTCACATGGCTATAATGGATGCTATAAGCAATCTAAATGATGAAATAATTTTAAGTAGAGCAAAAATTAAATAAGAAAGTGGTGTAATAATGAAACCAGAAATAGATTATAGTATTTATCTTGTGACAGATAGAGATTTAATGAGTACTGAAACATTAGAAGAGGCTGTTGAAGAAGCAATAAAAGGTGGATGTACATTAATTCAGTTAAGAGAAAAGGATTGTTCTTCATTAGATTTTTATAATACTGCAGTAAATGTAAAGAAAATAACAGATAAGTATAATGTGCCTTTATTGATTAATGATAGGTTAGATATAGCTTTAGCGGTGGATGCAGCTGGAGTTCATGTTGGACAAAGTGATTTGCCATGTTCAGTAGTGAGAAGAATAATTGGTGAAGATAAAATAATAGGAGTTTCAGTAGGAAATTTAAATGATGCACTAAGAGCACAGGAAGACGGAGCAGATTATTTAGGTGTTGGGGCAATGTATGCAACGGGAACTAAAAAGGATGCTAAACCAACAAGTATGGATGAACTTAAAAAGATTAGAAAAAATATATCTATTCCTATAGTTGTTATTGGTGGAATTAATAAAGATATAATAAGTGATTTTGAAGGAACAGGTATAGATGGACTGGCAATAGTTTCTGCCATTATTGCTCAAAATGATATAAGAAAAGCTTCAGAAGAAATAAGAGAAGAGTTTGTAAAGATAATTAAGTAATTGAAATGGATTCGCTATATTAAAAGGATAGCGAGTTCTTTTTTATTTAATCTTAATGGTAAAATATTTTAAAATTTACAAAATATGTTGACTTGGAGAGTGTGTAGGGTTAATATTATAAATGTATCATGAATACGATTACTAAAATTGAGGTTTATGTTTAAATATTAATTATATGGAGGTGTGTAGTTTGAATGAAAAGTATATTAACTTAACAAGTAGTTTTTTATATTACATTATTTGTCCAAGTTTATTGGGTTATTTTTCTTTAATTGATTTAGGCGTGTTAACGTGTTCGTTAGGGATTTTGTGCATATTTACATTAGTAATAGCAGCTGGTGTAGGAATTATATGTTGGTATAAGAAAAAAGATTCTAACTACAACTTTAACGTTAATAAAATGTATGAAAAAGTAATGTGCATTTTAGTTCTTTTAGAATTGGCATATAGCTTTTCAAAATAAAAAACTGTAGTAAAGGGTGAGGAAAATGAAAAAAAAATTAATGTCTATGTTGTTATCGATTGCTCTTTTTGGCTCTTTAGCAGGATGTAGTATAAGAGTAACTACATTGCCACCTGAGGGTGAAGCGGCAGAAGAGACATCTGCACAAGTATCTAAAGATGTTGCAACAGGTGATAAAACAATTGGAGTATTAATGCCAACAAAATCTTCAGAAAGATGGGTAAATGATGGAGATTATATGGTTAAGGAATTAACTGATTTAGGGTATAAAACCGATTTACAGTATGCAGAAGATGTTGTAGAAACTCAAGTTTCACAAGCAGAAAATTTAATAACAAAAGGTGTAGATTGTTTGGTAATCGCTAATATTGATGGTGAATCATTAACTGATGTCTGTCAAAAAGCCCATGATTCTGGAATTCCAGTAATAGCTTATGATAGATTAATAAAAAATACTTCTAATGTAGATTATTATGTTTCATTTGATAATACGCTTGTAGGAGTTCAGATGGGTGAATATATAGAAAAGAGCTTAAAACTTAAAGATGGGACTAATAAATCTTATAATTTAGAATTATTTGCTGGATCTCCAGATGATAATAATGCATATATGTTTTTTGATGGTGCAATGAGTGTTCTTAATCCATATATAGAAAATAACACATTGCAAATAGTATCTGGACAAACAGATTTTGATACATGCTGTACATTAAGATGGGATGGAGCATTAGCTCAATCAAGAATGGAAAATATATTAACTTCTAGTTATTCAAATGGTAAAAAGGTTGATGCAATTTTAGCTTGTTCTGATGATTTATCAAGAGGAACAGTTGAAGCATTAAGAGGTGTTGGATATGGATCAAATGATTTACCATGGCCAGTTATTACAGGACAGGATGCTACTACTGCATCAATAAAGTCAATAATTGCAGGAGAACAGACTCAAACAATATTTAAAGATACAAGAACATTAGCTGCCCAAGCTGTTAAAACAGTTGATCAAATATTAAAGGGTCAAGAAGTTGAAGTTAATGATACAACAACTTATGACAATGGAGTTAAAGTAGTACCATCTTATTTGTGTACACCAGTTTCAGTAGATATAAATAATTATAAAGAAGTAGTAGTAAATTCAGGATATATTAGTGCAGACGACTTAAAATAATATATTTAAATTATTAGCTAAAGCTTAGTTATTAAAACAAATAAAAGTAGGATGTGAGAAATATGAGTAAGAATGCTGATATAATTCTTGAAATGAGAAACATTACAAAAACATTTCCAGGTGTTAAAGCATTAGATAATGTAAATTTAAAAGTTAGACGTGGAGAAGTACATTCTTTATGTGGAGAAAATGGAGCTGGTAAATCTACTTTAATGAAGGTTTTAAGTGGGATTCATCCATATGGAACTTATGAAGGAGATATAATTTTTAATGGGAAAACATGTACGTACAAAACTGTAAAAGATAGTGAACAAGATGGGATAGTAATTATAAATCAAGAACTTGCATTAAGTCCATATCTAAGTATTGGTGAAAATATTTTTATTGGTAATGAAGTAGCAAAGCATGGTGTTATTGATTGGAATGAAGTGAAAATAAGAACTAAGGAATTATTAAAGAAAGTAGGATTAGATGAAAACCCAGACACTATTGTAAGTACATTAGGTGTAGGAAAACAACAGCTTATAGAAATAGCTAAGGCTTTATCTAAAAATGTTAAATTACTAATTCTTGATGAACCTACTGCATCATTAAATGAAGATGATAGTGAAAATTTATTGAATCTGATTTTGCAGCTTCAGAAGCAGGGGATAACATCCATATTAATATCTCATAAATTAAATGAAGTATCTAAAATTTCAAATTCTATAACAGTACTTCGTGATGGATCAACAATAGAGACAATTGATGCAGAAGAAGAGGAACTCTCAGAGGATAGGATAATTAAAGGAATGGTTGGACGTGAACTTACTGATAGATATCCAAAGAGAAAATCAAATATTGGTGAGAAATTATTTGAGGTTAGAAATTGGAATGTTTATCATCCATTATATCCAGATAAAAAGGTTATCGATAATGTAAATTTTTACGTTAAGAAGGGTGAAGTTCTTGGAATTGCTGGCTTAATGGGAGCAGGTAGAACAGAACTAGCAATGAGTATATTTGGTAGAACGTATGGTAAAAAGATATCAGGACAACTTATTAAAGATGGTAAAGAAATCAAGATAAAAAATGTGCAAGATGCTATAAATTCAGGAATTGCATATGTTACTGAAGATAGAAAAGAATGTGGGTTAAATCTAATTGATAATATATGCCATAATATATCAATTGCATCATTTGATAAGATTTCTAAAAATGGAGTTATAAATGAACAGGTTGAATATCTGGCAGCAGAAGAATTTAGAAAGTCAATGAATATAAAGGCACCTAGTATTTTACAGTTAACAGGAAACTTGAGTGGAGGAAATCAACAGAAGGTAATATTATCAAGGTGGATATATGCAGAACCAGATATCTTGATTTTAGATGAGCCAACAAGAGGAATAGATGTTGGTGCTAAGTATGAAATCTATACAATCATAAATAAATTAGTAGCACAAGGTAAAGCGGTTATAGTTATTTCATCAGAATTACCTGAAGTATTAGGCATAAGCGATAGAATCTACGTAATGAATGAAGGCAGAATTGTTGGAGAAATGGATGCAGCAGAAGCAACACAAGAAAAGATAATGAGTGAAATAGTAGTTACTAAATAAAAGGGAGAGAGCGGTATGAGTGAATTAAGAACTGTAATTAATAATAAATCTAATAAAGAAACTAACAAAGCAACTAAAAGTTCAGTTAATAAGTTTATTAAGGAAAATGGTATGCTTATTGCATTGTTAGCAGTAATAGTAATATTTCAAATATTAACTAAGGGAATAATGCTTAAACCTTTAAATATCACAAATTTAATTCAACAAAATGGTTATGTTTTAATATTAGCAGTAGGAATGTTGCTGGTAGTTATAACTGGAAGTGTTGATCTTGCCGTTGGTTCTATCTGCGCTTTTGTAGGAGCTCTTGCAGGAGTATTTATGGTTAATCATGGTATTGGAGTAGTCCCATCAATAATCATAGCTCTTGCTATTGGATGTTTAGTTGGAGCATTTCAGGGGTATTGGATATCATATAAGTTAATTCCTTCATTTGTTGTAACATTAGCTGGTCAGCTTATCTTTAGAGGATTAACTATGATAATGTTAAATGGTAAGACAATAGCACCATTTCCAACATCATTTGCAAATTTAGGATCAGGGTTTATTCCACCAGTATTTTATTTGGTTATAAATGAAAAGTATTTTGTTGGATCATCATTAGTTTTAGGAATTATTATATCTATAATATATGTTTTAAGAAATATTAAATTAAGGAAAAAAGCTATGGAATATAGTTTTGATGTTGAATCAAAGAATATTTTTCTTATAAAAAATATAGTATGTGTAGCAATTATAAATATTGCAACTATAGTATTAGCATCATATAAAGGAATACCTAACATTTTGATTATTGCAAGTTTATTAATATTATTATATTCATTTATTACTAATAAAACTGTATTTGGTAGACAAGTATATGCTGTTGGTGGTAATAAAAAAGCAGCTGCTTTATCAGGTGTAAAAATAGATAAAGTACAATTTTTAGTATTTGTAAATATGGGATTAATGGCAGCATTAGCAGGACTAGCATATGCAGCTCGTGTAAATTCTGCCCAACCAAAAGCAGGAGTAAACTTTGAACTTGATGCTTTAGCAGCATGTTATATTGGTGGTGCATCAACAAGTGGTGGTACAGGAAAGGTAATGGGAGCAGTTGTTGGTGGTCTTGTAATGGGAGTATTAAATAATGGTATGTCATTACTTGGGGTAGATAATAACTGGCAACAGGCTATAAAAGGTTTAGTTCTATTATTTGCCGTAGTATTTGATTTGTATTCAAAGAAAAATAAATAAAATTTATTTGATTACAATTATTAAGTTAGTACAAGATTTTGAAATATATTAAAATCTTGTACTGATTATTTTTAATGGATTCTTCTAGCAGTCCAATAATTATCTGAATAATAAGGATTACTTAATGAACTTATTGTTACACAGCCCTTTCCACTAGAAGCATGTATGAAGTTATTGTTTCCAACATATATTCCAACGTGAGTAGGAGAATATTCATTATAGCTACTAAAAAAAACTAAATCTCCTGGCTGTAAATCTGATTTGTCCACGTATTCACCTTGATTAACTTGATCATATGTAGATCTTGAAAGATTATAACCATATGAATTAAATATATATTGAACAAATCCTGAACAGTCAAAGCATGATGGCCCGTTTGAACCATATACATAAGAATTACCTAAAAAATTATAAGAATTTTGCACAATATCATTCATTATTGTATTAGTGTGTGTAACTTCTACTGCTTTTACAGATTGTATATTTGAAAATGTAGGTATAATTATAGATGTTATCAATAATAGTCGAATTATTTTTGATTTAATCAATTGATATCTCCTTTCTATTTATAGTGTTCTACTTAATGATACCCTTTACAAGAATAAAAATACAAATCTTTAAATTGTTTAAATATGTAAGTTAACAAGCAATAATTGTCAAAATAGTCGTTTTATTTCAGTATTCTAAAGTTTATTACCAATATCTATAATTTTGACTTTGAATAGTGGATAAATTATTATATATAATGGAAAAATTAATATATATTATTGTTAGAAGAAAGGATGATTAGAATATGAAAAATAAGAAAGTTATAGTATCTCTTATTGTTATTATTTTAGGAATAGCTGCACTACTAGGATATAAAAATATAGTAAATAGAAAGATGAATGAAGCAAATGGTACAAAAGAATATACCTTTATAATTAGAGATACTGATAATACTTTCAATAATGAATATAAGTTTGAAACAGATGAAAGTTCTCTTGGAAAAGACCTTGATAATAGAGGAATTATAGAAACTGATGATAGTGGTACTACAAGATTTGTAACTGCAGTTGATGGTAAAAAAGCTGATAGCTCAAAACAAGAATGGTGGAATTTAAAGGTTAACGGTGAAAATTCAGTTACTGGAGTAGATGACACTATTATAAATAATGGCGACAAAATTGAATTTGTCTTAACAACTGGCTGGTAAATATGAAACAAAAAATGAAGCTTTCTGTGAAAGAACTTATTTTATTTGGCATGTTGGGAGGGATAGTATCCCTTTCTCAGATAGCATTAAGCTTTATTCCTAATGTGGAAACCGTAACACTATTTATAATTATTTTTTCATTAATTTATAGAGAAAAAGCGTTATTCATTGTATTTGTCTTTGTAGGTGTAATGGGAATAGTGTATGGCTTTGGTCTATGGTGGTGGGGATACCTTATCATTTGGCCTCTTCTATGTATTCTTACTATAAAATTAAGAAAAATATTGTTAAAGAGCTTTCTTATAATGTCAATTTATTCTGGAATATTTGGATTGCTGTTTGGAGCATTTTTTGCAATTCCTTATGCTGTTTTTGGAGGTATTAATGCTGGAATAGCATATTGGGTTAGTGGTATTCCTTATGATATTATTCACGGAGTAGGAAATTATTTTATAATGCTTGTTCTTGGAGAATATTTATTTAATCTTATAAGTAAATTAAATGAAAAATATATTATTAATTCAGGATTATATAAAAGTGCTTATAAAGAAAAACGATGATGTTTATAATAAAATCATCGTCTTTTTTTATGCAAAATAATATGATTATTAGAAATGGTTTTAGAAAATATATAATAGTATATGATATCAGATTTAGTTTTAATAAACATTATTATGGTCTATAATATTAATAATATATATGTTTATAAGAAACGAAATTAATAAGACAGTTGTATTATAAAAGAAAGGTAATTAGCAGTGGATAATAA
>DPOH01000115.1 GCA_003539755.1 Clostridium sp. | reverse complement strand
AATTATATTAAATTACAGATTTTTTTGGAAATGTAATATCTTAATATTATGCAGAATATGATAGTGTAATTCTTTATAATACTGTATCATATGCAGATAGTAAAAATGCATCTATTATTGCTTATGGAAAATTAAATTAATTATTTTGAAAATCGCTTGTTATAGGATAAATAATAGGCGTTTTTTATTATATTAAGATAAATTGAATAAATATTATTGACAGTAAATAAAAGGTTAATTTATACTTAGTGAGAAAATGCAAACCAATTGCAACAAGAAAAAATTAAAGTGGGTGATAGAATATCAAAGATTATATTATAAAGAAAGTTATAAAGTTAATTATCATATTATTCATAGCTTCATTTTTAGCCTTTGGGTTAATATACCTTTCACCTAGTGATCCAGCAGAAATGATGCTGAATGCACAAGGTATATCAGTTTCTAAAGAGCTTATCCAAAGTAAGAGAATTGAATTAGGTCTTGATAAGCCTTTTATAGAGCAATATTTAATATGGCTTAGCAATTTACTAAAAGGCAATTTGGGAATATCATATTCAACTGGAAAAAGTGTATTAAATGAAATAAAAGAACATATTCCGTATACAGTTTTGCTTACTTTAACTTCAATTATAACTACATTAATTATTTCTATACCTTTAGGAATTGTTGCGGCTTTAAAAAGGAATAAATTTACTGACTACATAGTTAGAATTTTATGCTTTACTGGAAATTCAATGCCTGGATTTTTTTTAGGGTTAGTACTTCTTTATATTTTTGCATTAAAATTAAAAATATTGCCAATATTAAATGAGAGTGGAATAAAAAGTATGATACTTCCAACTGCGACATTAAGTATTCCTATGATAAGTAAATACACGAGGCAGATTAGAAATGCAGTTATTGATGAATTGAATAAAGATTATGTAAAGGGAGAATTATCAAGAGGAGTTAAAAAGAAGTATGTCTATTTAGGAATACTAAAAAATATTATGATTACTGTAATTACCCTTATAGGGCTTTCTCTTGGATCTCTTTTAGGAGGCTCAGTAATAATTGAAAGTATATTTGTATGGCCTGGGATTGGAAATATGGCATTAAGTGCAATAAGAATGCGTGATTATCCACTTATTCAGGGATATGTTATTTTCACATCTTTTATTTTTATTATAATAAATTTAATTATTGATTTGCTATATGGTATATTAGACCCAAGAATAAAAACATTAAGGAGAAAATAGATATGCATTTTAATAACAAATTTAAGGCTTCAAGAGAACACAAAAAAATGATTATAGTATTATCACTTATTATTTTTATTATATTAGTAAGCTTGCTATCTAAATACATAGCTCCTAATGATCCATATTTAACAGATTTGACTAATATACTTCAGGTACCCAGTAGAAAATTCCCTCTAGGAACAGATTCACTTGGAAGATGTGTTTTATCAAGAGTGTTATATGGAGGTTCAAAGTCTATCTTATCTGCGCTTATAGTTGTTGGAATTTCATTTTTATTTGGTTCCATACTTGGAATGATAGGGGGATTTTTTGGAGGAAAGGCTGATTCTGTTATTGTCAGCATTATTGATATTTTTCTAGCGTTTCCTGGAATGATTTTAGCTATAGCTATTGCTGGGATTTTAGGAGCGGGTATGAAAAATGCAATTATAGCTATAATACTTGTATCATGGACTAAGTATGCAAGACTTTCTAGAAGTGAAACTATTAAGATAAGGTCTGAAACTTATATTAAGGCGGCAATAATAAGTGGAAACAGTAGATTTAGAATAATTTTAAAACATATTTTCCCCAATATAATAAGTACGTTAATTATAATAGCCTCATCTGATATTGGTGTTATGATTATGGAAATAGCTGGGTTATCATTTTTGGGACTTAGTTCTCCATTGCCAATACCTGAATGGGGATCTATGATGAATGAAGGAAAAGGTGTATTGCAGTCTGCACCATGGGTAGCCCTTTCACCAGGAATTGCTGTATTTATTACAGTTGTACTGTTTAATTTATTAGGTGATATCGTAACTGAAATTCTCGGAAATAAACAAAGGAGAAAAAAATAAATACATGAATATTAGAAATTATATAAAAAAATTTATATTTTTAATGTTGCCTTTAATTACAGTATTATTCTTTTATGGTTGCTCTTCAAAAGGTACAGGTAACAATGAACTAATACTTGGAACAACTATAAGTACTAAGAGTATTGATCCGGCGAAAGATTATTGTGGATGGTATACGGCGAGATATGGAGTTTCAGAGACATTATTCAAATTAGATGAATCAATGAATATTATACCTAATTTAGCTCTTTCTTATGAAAATATAGATAAATATACTTGGAAGATAATCTTAAGGGATGATGTTACATTTCAGAATGGCGAAAAGATGACACCAGAAAAAGTAAAGTTATCTTTAGAAAGAGCAATTGCTAAAAATAACCGTGCAAAGGAAACTTTAAATATAAAAAAAATATATACAGAAGATTCAAATCTATTTATTAAGACCAATGAACCACATCCAACTATTATAAATGATTTATGTGATCCATTTGCAAGTATTATTGATGTAGATGGAACACAAGACTTTGATAATGCACCTATTGGAACAGGTCCATTTAAAGTGGAAAGATTTGATTCAATTAAATCCAGTTATTATTCTAAATATGAAAATTATTGGCAGGGAGAACCTGCGTTAGATAAAATAAAAGTCATAAAAGTGTCAGATAGTGATACGTTAGCAATGGCACTTCAAACTGGTGAATTAGATGTTGCAGAAGGAATATCATATTCATCATTAGAATTGTTTGAAAAAAGAAAAGATTATAAAATAGAAGGAATAGATACATCAAGAGTTGTAGTTTTATACTACAATTATAAAAATAAATATTTAAATGATGTTAATTTAAGAAAATCTATTAATTTAGTAATAAATAAAGAAGAATATTGTGAATTTCTTTTAGGAGGAGCGGCAACTCCATCATCAGGAGCATTTCCACAGTCTATGGATTATAGTATAGATGTAGATTATAGTAGTAAAATTGACTTAGAAAAAGCAAACGAAATATTAGATGCAAATGGATATATAGATATAGATAAAGATGGAATTAGAGAAAAAGATGGAGAAAAGATTGAAATTAAATTAGTTACATATTCATCCAGAGCTGAACTGCCTATTCTTGCACAGGCAATACAATCTGACTTGAAAAAAATAGGTATAGATATGCATGTAGAAGTGAGTGACAGCATTATGGATAAATTAAATAGTGGTGATTTTGATGTGGCATTATACTCTAATGTGACAGCTTCAACAGGTGATGGTTCTACATATTTAAACAACCTCTTAAAAACCAATGGAGATTCAAATTATGGTTCGTATAGTGATAATCAAATGGATAATTTATTAAACGAGTTAAATAAAGAGTTTGATCCTAATAAAAGAGCAGAATTAGAAGTTCAAATTCAGAAAAAAGCCATAGATGAAGATGCATTTAATTTTATAGCTCATATGAAATTGAATTTTGTTATGAAGAGTAATGTAATGAATTTTGAAGTTAATCCAACAGACTATTATGAAATTAATTATAAAACGGAGATAAAATAATAATGATTTTAGGAGGGTAGTATGGAGAAATTACTGATGATAAATAATTTAAGAGTAGAGAACATTGGAACCCTTATATTGAAAGATATATTTCTTGAATTAAATGAAGGAGAGATATTGGGGATAATTGGAGAAAGTGGATCTGGTAAAAGTACATTAATCCGTGCAGTAATAGGAATGCCCGGAAGTAAAGAAAAGATAGTCCAGGGAGAAGTTATATTTGATGAAAAAGATTTAGTATCTATCTGCCAGGAAGAATTTTATAATATAAGAGGAAGTAAAATGGGGATAGTATTTCAAAATCCAGCATCTACTTTAAATCCTACTAAAAAAATAGGAAAGCAGTTTATAGAAGTAATAAGAAGTCATGAAAAAATTAAGAAAAAAGATTGCATTGAAAGAAGTCTAGATATTCTTGAAAAGCTAAATTTAAAAGATGGAAGATGCATATTAGATAGTTATCCTTTTGAAATGAGTGGGGGAATGAATCAGAGAATTGCAATTGCGCTTTCGATGATTTTAAAGCCTAAAATTTTAATTACAGATGAACCTACAAGTGCATTAGATTCAGCAGTTCAGTCACAGGTTATAGATGAAATGGTTAGTATAAAAGAAAATTTAAATACTAGTATAGTAATTGTAACACATAGTATGGATGTAATATCAAAAATAGCAGATAGAGTTGCAGTTATGTATAATGGAGAAATTGTTGAATATGGAAAAAAAGAAGATATATTAAATAATCCTGTTCATCCTTATACAAAAGCACTTATAGCATCAGTTCCTAAAATTAATGGAAAAACTCCAATAGGTATTAAAGGTAACCCGCCTTATTTTGATAATAGTCTAGAAGGATGCAGTTTTTATGATAGATGTAGTGTTTCAAAAATATCTTGTAGTAAATACAATCAAAACTTAAAGGGATACAAGAAAGGGCATTATGTAAGATGTAATGTTATAGAAAAATAATATGAATGAAGTAATTTTAGAATTTAAAAATATAAAAAAAGAATATAAAAAGAATAATCATATTCATAAAGCATGTGATGATGTAAGCTTTAAATTATACAAGGGAGAATGTCTTGGTATAATAGGGGAGAGTGGATGGGGAAAAAGTACTATTGCTAAAATACTAATGAAGCTCGAAAATCAGGATTCAGGGCAGATAATATATGAAAATGAAGATGTATCATATATTAAAGGAAAAGAATTAAAAAAATATTTTACAAATGTGCAAATGGTATTTCAGGATGCATATGGGTCATTTAATCCTAGAATGACAATAGGAAGCTCACTACTTGAGTATATATGTAATTTGTGTTTTGATAAAAAGAATGATAGAAAAAAGAGAGCGGTTGAGTTATTGAAAGAAGTAGGACTGAGTGAAGAACATTTTTATAGATATCCCAATGAGCTTAGTGGAGGCCAATGTCAAAGAGCAGCTATAGCAAGAGCACTTTCAGTACATCCTAAGGTTATTATTTTTGACGAAGCAACAAGTGCTCTTGATGTATCTGTTCAAGCAGTAATAATACAACTTTTAAATGAAATGAAGCATAAACATGATTTATCATATATATTTATATGCCATGACTTAGGACTTGTAAGTAGCTTTTGCGATAGAACTGCAGTCATGAATAATGGTAAAATAGTTGAAATTGATGATACATATAAGATTATGAATAATCCGCAAAATGAATATACAAAAAGACTATTAGAATTTGCTATAAGTAAATAGTATAAATATTGTAATAAAAAACATTTCTTTAATTTTAAGGGAATGTTTTTTTATGCGTTTTAATTGTATACTACAAATTAGTATTTATGTTTTTGTAAGATTTTATTCTCTTATAGCTTGCGTAATTTAGGTACTACAATAAACACAACAGCGATTCTTATACAATTATGTTGGGTTACAATTTAATATTTATTATTTTTTTAATTTTGATTATGTTCTGTCGTGTAGTTTTGATTATCTTTGTATTTT
>DPOH01000219.1 GCA_003539755.1 Clostridium sp. | reverse complement strand
GACTAATATAGAAGAGATAGATAGGCTTGCAGAAGAAATAGAAAATCTCAATGAAAGATTAACTGATTCATCTTCAAGATTTGGTCAGATAATAAAGTTTCTAAATATATCAATTGGAGCATTTGAATATAGAAAGAATGAAAACTTAGTATGTTGTACTAAAGCTTTTTTTAAGATCATGGGAGTGGAAACGTTTTCTGAAGATGTAATATACTTTTATAAAAGTTTTTTTGAAGAAGTAATGCTTGAAATAACTCAAAATCCAGAACCAGAAATGAAAGATATATATATCATAAACAAATCTAATGGGGAAAAGATGTGGGTTAAATTAAAGGTTTATGAAGAAAAGACAAAAAAGTTTGGAATATTAATGAATGTAACCCAAGAAATAAAAGATAAACATAGAATAGAATATGAAAGAGATTATGATACATTGACTAATATTTTAAATAGGCGTGCTTTTTATAAAAGAGTTGTGCAAAAGCTTGATGAGAAAAATTTTGAAATAGGTGTGCTTATGATGTGGGATTTGGATAATTTAAAGTATGTCAATGATACATATGGACATGATTATGGTGATGCATATATTAAGAAAACAGCTACTATACTTAAGATATTTGAAGAGTATGGAGGAATGGTATCGAGAAGGTCTGGAGATGAATTCCTTGTATTCTTATATGGATGTCATAATGAAGAAAATATAAGAAGAATTATTAAGGAGACTCATGATAATATTGAAAAAACAAGTATTAGTCTTCCAAATGACAGATCATTAAAGATTAGGATATCAGCAGGTGTTGCATGGTACCCCAAAGATGCAGTTACTTATGAAGAATTATCTAGGTTTGCTGATTTCTCAATGTATAAAGCTAAAAAAACTGTCAAAGGAAGTGTAGTGGAATTTGATAGAAATCAATATGAAAAAGATTATTTTTTATTAAGCAGTCAGGAAGAACTGAATAAATTGCTTGATGAAGAACTTGTGAGATATGCATTTCAACCAATAATAGATGCGCATACTGGAGAAATATTTGCATATGAAGCACTGATGAGGTCTGAACTTGAAACTTTAAAAAATCCACTTCATATAATTAAACTTGCTACAGCAGAATCTAGATTATATGAGATTGAGAAGCTTACATTCTTTAAGGCTATGGAATGCTATGTGAAGAATAAAGATTATTTTGGTAGTAAAAAGTTATTCATTAATTCTATTCCTAATTATGTACTAGTAAATGGTGATTTAGAGAAATTTGAAAAATTATACAAAAGTTATTTGGATAATATTGTAGTAGAAATACTTGAGAATGAGCAGTCTAATAGTCATGGAACTTCTGAAAAAATAAAGATTATTTCAAAGTGGAATAGTCAGGTAGCTATTGATGATTTTGGATCAGGATACAATAATGAAGCTGTACTCCTAGGAATGACACCAGATTATGTGAAGATTGATATGGAAATTGTAAGAGGAATAAATACAGATTTAAATAGGCAGCAAATATGTAAAAATCTTATTTCATATGCTAAGCAAAGAAATATAAAAGTAATTGCAGAAGGTGTTGAAAATAGAGAAGAATTAGAAAAGCTTATAGAATTGAAGATTGATTTACTACAAGGATATTACTTTGGAAAACCAGAGTTTATACCACAAAAGATATCAAAGGAAAAAATGAATGAAGTAAAAGAAATAAACACAAAATGAAATGTAAAGTAATAAATTAATATTGACAAATAAAAAGTGTTAATATATTATAAAGTAAATTAATATTTTAAAAACATTGATAAAGAGGAGTAAGAACTGAATGTATTAATAGAGTTATACTTTAACAAGTATAAATCAATTCAAACTTATTTGTTTTGTTTGAGTAAAGAAAGAGAGAGGGAGTAGCTGAAAACCCTTATATGGAAAGTTCTGAAGGTAGCTTTTGAGTTTCTTTAGTGAATTAATAGTAGCTAAAGACGGTTTTTCTAAACCGTTATTTGAATTAAGAGTCCATTAGAGCAATTATATGTGCTACGTGGAAATAAAGGTGGTAACGCGAGTCTTCGTCCTTTTACGGATTGAAGACTCTTTTTTATTTATATAGGAGGATAAACAATGTCAGAAACAAAAAATATTTCAACAACATATGATCCAAAAGAATTTGAAGACAGAATATATAAACATTGGGAGGAAAAAGGTTATTTTACACCAAAGGTAGATAGAAGCAAAAAACCATTTACTATAGTGATGCCTCCTCCAAATATAACAGGTCAGCTTCACTTAGGTCATGCATTTGATGATACTTTACAAGATATGCTTATAAGGTTTAAGAGAATGCAAGGATATTGCACATTATGGCTTCCAGGCGAAGACCATGCTTCAATTGCAACAGAAGTTAAAGTTGCTAACAAGCTTGCAGATGAAGGTTATGATAAAAAGGAAATGGGAAGAGAAGCATTCCTTGAAAAAGTTTATGAATGGAGTGACAAGTACAGAGCTACTATAAGAAATCAAGTTAAGAAGCTTGGAGTATCTGCTGACTTTACAAGAGAAGCATTTACTATGGATGAAAACTTAAGTGCAGCAGTTAAGCATGTATTTGTTAAGTTATATAATGAAGGATTAATATATCAAGGAAGCAGAATAACTAACTGGTGTACACATTGTCAAACTGCTTTATCTGATGCGGAAATCGAATATGAAGAACAAGCAGGACACTTCTGGCATATTAACTATCCATTAGCTGATGGAAGCGGATACTTAGAAATTGCAACAACAAGACCAGAAACATTACTTGGAGATAGTGGTGTAGCTGTTAACCCTAACGATGAAAGATACAAACACCTTATAGGTAAAACTGTAATCTTACCATTAGTAGGAAGAGAAATTCCAATAGTTGGCGACGATTATGTTGACTTAGAATTTGGTACTGGTGCAGTTAAGATGACTCCAGCTCATGACCCTAACGATTTCGAAGTAGGTAAGAGACACAACCTTGAAATCATCAGAGTTATGGATGATAAAGGAATAATCAATGAAAATGGTGGAAAATATCAAGGCTTAGATAGATATGAAGCTAGAAAAGCTATAGTTAAAGATTTAGAAGAAGCTGGACTATTAGTTAAGATTAAAGACCATGCTCATAACGTAGGTACACATGATAGATGTGGAACAACTGTAGAACCAATCATATCAAAACAATGGTATGTTAAGATGGATGAATTAGCTAAACCAGCTATAGAAGTAGTTAGAGAAGGTAAAACTAAATTTGTTCCAGAAAGATTTGATAAGACATACTTCAACTGGATGGAAAATATCCAAGATTGGTGTATTTCAAGACAATTATGGTGGGGACACAGAATACCAGTTTACTACTGTCAAGATTGTGGAGAAATGATGGTACTTGAAGATGCTCCAACAAAATGTACTAAATGTGGAAGCACTAATATAGAACAAGATCCAGACGTATTAGATACATGGTTCTCTTCAGCATTATGGCCTTTCTCAACGTTAGGTTGGCCAAACAAGACAGAAGATTTAGATTACTTCTATCCAAACAGCGTTTTAGTTACAGGACATGATATAATCTTCTTCTGGGTTGCTAGAATGATATTCTCAGGATTACACTGTATGGGAGAAACTCCATTCCACACTGTTCTTATTCACGGATTAATAAGAGACAGCCAAGGAAGAAAGATGAGTAAGTCTTTAGGAAATGGTGTAGATCCACTTGAAGTTATCGACCAATATGGTGCAGATGCATTAAGATTTATGATAGCTACTGGTAATGCTCCAGGAAATGATATGAGATACTATCCTGAAAGAGTTGAAGCTTCAAGAAATTTTGCTAATAAGATTTGGAATGCTTCAAGATTCGTTATGATGAACCTTGATAAGGATATAATGAACAAGTATAAAGATTGCAAAGAATATTCATTAGCTGATAAGTGGATATTATCAGAAATGAATACATTAGTTAAAGAAGTTACTGAAAACATGGAAAAATATGAACTTGGAATTGCAATGTCTAAGGTTTATGACTTCATGTGGACAGAATTCTGTGACTGGTATATAGAATTAATCAAACCAGTATTCTATGGTGAAGATGAAAAAGCTAAGGGAGTAGTTTACAATGTATTAAATACTGTACTTGTTACAGGATTAAAATTATTACACCCAGCAATGCCATTTATAACAGAAGAAATCTTCACTCACTTAACTGATGAAGAAACAATAGTAAATGCTGCATGGCCAGAATTTGATGAAGCTTTAGTTGATACAAAAGCAGAAGAAGATATGGCATATGTAATTGAAGCAATCAAAGGCTTAAGAAATGTAAGAGCTGAAATGAATGTACCACCATCAAGAAAAGCTAAAGTTATAGCTTACATCAGTTCAGATGCTAAAGAAGCATTTACAAATGGTGTTTCTTACATTGAAAAACTTGCTTCAGCTTCAGAAGTTGAATTTATAGAAGATAAATCTGTAGTTCCTGCAAATGCAGTATCACTAGTAGTTAAAGGTGGAGAATTATTCATGCCACTATTAGACTTAGTTGATAAGGATAAAGAACTTGAAAGATTAAACAAAGAAGTTAAGAAACTTGAAGGAGAAATCGAAAGAATCGATAAGAAGCTTGGAAACCAAGGTTTCGTAGCTAAAGCTCCAGAAGCAGTAGTAAATGCAGAAAAAGAAAAGAGAGTAAAATACGTTGAAATGCTTGAAGCAGTAAAAGTTAGAATTGATGCTTTAAATTAAAACAATCAAACTAAAAATAAATAGAAAATAAATTTCTACCCCTTTATAGAAATAGGTTTTATTTGCAGCCTAGATTCTATGAAGGGGATTTTTTTATATAGAAAAATTCTTTATATTGTAATAAAAGTAATAATATGTTATTCTTGAACTGAATTTTGAAATGCACAAGTAAACGATTTTATTAATTGTAGCAATAAAATACATTTGAAAGGTGGGATTTTCATGGGTGGTGAAAAAAATACTAGCTTTATTACAAATGTTAAAGATAAGATACGGAAGATTTTATTTAGAAAAGGAGGACATAGCCAAGAAGAAGATGATGATGAAATAACATTTCTAGAAGGTATAAGTAGTTTGAGATATCATTATAAGAATCTTCATGAATGGGCCCCGAAATTATTTTTTCTTGGAATTTTTCGTTTTATACCAGATACACTTATTCCTGTATTTACAATCATTCTTCCAACTATGGTTGTAAAAGGTCTTGAAGAAAAGTGGGGTGTTAATAAATTCATTATTTTTGTTGGAGGACTTATAGCAATAATGCTTATTTTTAATCTTATTAATGCAAAAATACAAGTAACACTTCAATCTGAAAAAGATAATTATAGATTCAGGTATTTACGTTTATTATGTGATAAAAAAATGGATGTGGACTATGACATTTTAGAATCTCAAGAGTTTCAAAATAAGCAGAAATATGCATTTCACTGGATAGTTGAATGGTCAGAACCTCTAGAAAGATGTATAAGCAGTCCAGGTGTCCTTGCATCATGTTTAGTTGGAAGTTTAGTATATGGAATAGCACTTGCAAAGCAAAGCACAATACTTATGATATTTATAATTCTTTCAGTTTTAACTTATGTAAAACTTCAAGCAGATGCAGTTAAGTTTGAAGATTCTATGTGGTCTAAAAATGTTAAAGAAAGAAGAAAAATGGGATACATTAATAATCAGGCTATGGATTTTGCAGTTGGTAAAGATATAAGGCTTTATACTATGCAGAACTGGTTCAGTAAAATGTATAGATATTTCTTAAAGATAAGTGAATCATATATAAATAAAATTCAAACGCGATATGGTGTTGTATGTGGAATAAATGCTGTTATGGTATTTATAAGGGATTCAGCTGCATATATTTATTTGATTTATGAAATAGCCAATAAAAGATTAACAGTATCTGATTTTGTATTGTATACAAGTCTTGTTGCAGGCTTTAGCGTGTGGATTACAAAAGCTCTTGAGGAAATTCAGTGGCTTGCAAGAGGCGGTTATGCTTTCTTTGCTATAAGAGATTGCTTTGCTGTAGAAAATAAGTGGAATACAAGTAAAGAAAAACATTATACTATAGCAGAAAATAATGGAATTATAAAATCAATAGAATTTAAAGATGTTTCTTTCTACTATAATGAAAAAGAAAAACCTACAATTTCACATCTTAACCTTAAGATTAATAATGGTGAAAAGATTGCTTTGGTTGGCTTAAATGGTGCTGGAAAAACTACAATTGTCAAATTATTATGTGGATTTTATGAACCTACAGAAGGAGAAATACTTGTAAATGGTAAATCAATTCGTGAATATGAAAGAGAAGAATATTATTCTATGATATCAGCAGTATTTCAGGATGCACAGGTTCTGCCAGTATCTATTTCAGAAAATATCTCATCACAGCCTAAAGAAAATACAAATATGCAAAGAGTAGATATGTGCCTTAACCTTTCTGGATTAAATGAAAAAATAGAAAAGCTTAAGGATGGAAAAGATACACTTTTAGTACGTGAACTATCTTCTAAAGCTATTGATCTTTCAGGAGGGGAAAAACAGAAGCTTCTTTTAGCTAGAGCTTTATACAAGCAGTCTCAAATAATAGTTTTAGATGAACCAACTGCAGCATTAGATCCAATAGCAGAAAATGAAATATATTTAAAATATAACAGTTTGACAAAAGGAATGATGTCTTTATTTATTTCACATAGACTTTCAAGTACTCGTTTTTGTGACAGAATTATTTTGCTTGAAAATGGAAATATAGCAGAAGAAGGTACTCATGACAGCTTGATGGATTTAAAAGGACATTATGCTCATATGTATGATATTCAAAGCCGTTATTACAAGAAGAAAATAGATATGAGAGAAGGTGGAGAAGCATATGTCTAATTCTGATAGTTTTGATAAAAGTGGAAAAAATGGATTTATAAAAGATTTTAAGATTATCATAAAAGCATTAAAATTATATAGAAAAATTGATAAAACTTTAGTACCGGCATTATTTGTACAAAGCGTATTAACAGCATTACAGCCATATATTTTGATTTTATTATCTGGTTTGTTGCTTGATTCTTTGTATGAAGGCGAAGCTTTTACGACTATGAGAACATATGCTCTTATTGGTATATCAATTAAGTTGATACTTGAATTGCTTGATTGTTATTTTGGTAAAGTAGTATGGACAAAACTTAGGAATCTTCATTATTATCAAGGTGCTTTACTAAGTGATAAGATGATGAATATAGATTATGAATATATAGAGGATGAGGAAACACAAAATCTTGTAAGAAAACAGATGGAATATAGCCAAGCTTTTGGTGGAGTTTATTATACATTGTTTAATTCACTTCGTATTGTAGTTAAAGATGCTTTTGCTATTATTATTTCTGTTTTTGTAGTTATTCCTTTATTTTTGAAAACAGGACAATCTACTAGTGGATTAGAAAAATTTATTAACTCTCATTTTTTTTCTGTAGGTCTTGTTATATTAATCGGATTGGGAATGTGTATATCAATTCGTGCAACTAAAAAAACTCAGGATACTGGAGTTAAATTACAGGAAAATATGATGAATTTGAATAGAAATTTCTTCTATTATTTTGATAACTTTTTAGATGGATATGAAAAAGGTAAAGACGTAAGAATATTTCATATGAAAAATATTATTTCAAAAGAAAATGATAAGCTATTAAATAATTCAAAAGATTATGGTAGGAGCATGGAAAAATTAAAATGGAGTTTTGAACTTATTAATCAGCCTATATCAACACTTACAGGTGGTCTAGTATACTTGTTTGTTGGGTTACGTTCAATAGTAGGAGCCATAACAATTGGTAATGTAGTAAGTTATGCTGGATGTATAATGCAGTTTATCAATGCATTTGCTGAGTTTTTAACTAATCTATCAGCAATGAGGTTTAATAATTTATACATGGAAGAAATGATTTATTTACTTAACCTAAATATTGCAGAGCATAATGGAACAATGAAGATAGGGAAAGATGATAAAAAGAAGTTTGTATTTGAATTTCGTCATGTGTTCTTTAAATATCCAGGTACAAAGGATTATGTTATAAAAGATTTAAATATGACATTTGATATAAATGGACGTATGGCTGTTGTAGGAAGAAATGGTTCTGGAAAGAGTACATTTATAAAGCTTTTATGTAAGTTATATAAGCCTACAAAGGGAGAAATTTTATTAAATGGTGTTAATATAAATGATTACAATTATGATGAATATTTAAGACAATTTTCTGTAGTATTCCAAGATTCGAAGATTTATTCATTTTCAGTAGGAAATAATATTGCAGCAGCAGAAGAGGTAGATGAAGAACGTGTTAAAAATTCATTGGTAATAGCAGGGTTGAGCAAGCTGCTTGAAAAATTACCTCAGGGAATTAATACTTATGTTTATAAGAATTTTGACAGAGATGGAGTAGAGATATCAGGGGGAGAGGCACAGAGAATGGAGATTGCAAGAGCAATATATCAAGATAGACCTTTTATAATAATGGATGAGCCTACAGCAGCATTAGATCCTATAGCAGAGTATGAAGTATATTCTGGATTTAATAAAATGATAGGAAACAAGACAGCAATATATATTTCACATAGATTGTCTTCATGTAGATTTTGCGATGATATTGCAGTATTTGATGATGGAAATGTAGTTCAGCGTGGAAGTCATGAAGAACTTGTAAATGCATGTGATGGATTGTATGAAAAGATGTGGAATGCTCAGGCACAGTATTATGCTGATAATCAAAATGAAATAGCAGTAGAAAGCAAAGAAAATTAATGATTTAATTTTAATTAATATTAGATAATATATAGAAGCACAAGAATGGTAACTATCGTTTTGATAATTAACTTTCTTGTGCTTTGGTCTTAATATAGATTTTCTGCTTATTGTATTAGTTATTATATTTTATTATATGTTTTCGAAAAGAAATAGTTTATATGAGAGATATAGGTTGGTAAATAAGTACTTATTTATATTGCAATATTTATAAGGTGTATAAAAATAATAAAAACATGGATAATAGGAAATTCATAATAATATATATAGAAAGAAGAGTAAAACGAAATAAA
>DPOH01000304.1 GCA_003539755.1 Clostridium sp. | reverse complement strand
CCTTTCCAGTATCAAACTTTTGAGTTATATTTATTATACTTTTTTGAATCTCTTCAATTTTATAACATATTTGTTCTAATTTGTCACTACATTCTTTATCTTTTTCGTATACTTTTTCAAAAATTTCATTTATCTTTTTTATACTTTCATCATTTTTATCAATAAGATAATTATAATAATTGTCTATAAATACATGGCATCCATCTACAGAAAGCCTTCCTTTTACAACACCTAATTCCTCCCATTGAGGCCACTTTTTAAAATATAGAGGATTATCACCCTCGACATCTTTTATATGATTAATTAATTTTTCTTTTGTAGCTATAGAAAAATCTCTTATCAAACTATTTTCTGAAATTTCTTGAAGCGCTTCTCCTTGCACACGAATTTCAGCTAAAATGTCATTAAGATCTTTTTTTTCATTATCTGGTACCAAAAGACGAAGAAGTCTTTCTATCCCGTTATTGGGTATTGAATCAAGAAAAAATTCTTTTAATAGATACTTTTCAAGTATGAATTTAAGTTTATCTTTCTGATTTTCTGTTATATTTAAACTTTCAATCCAATCCTCAGATAGCTTTTTTATTCTTTCCTTAAAACCACTAGGACATCCTACTGTAACCTTCCTTTCTTTCCCTTGAAGCATATTCATAATTACTGCATATAAATATTTTCTATCTTCTAATCTAGCATTGTCATTTACATAAACTACATAATCATGCATTAATCTTGCAACCGGATCCTTCTGGTTATTTTCAGAAATTTCCCTCAAAAAGACCTCCCCATCTTCGAAGTTTAATAAAGTTGTAGGGCAATGTTCTTTACCTATACCTATTAATCCTCCTATAAGACTCCAACGAATTGATAATAATCTACCAGCGTAACTATCATCTGATTTTGTATAAACAGTATTTCCTGCTATATTAGTAAACAACCCATTTACATAATCTCCTTGTGAGCATATTAGTGTAATTTTATCCTTATTTTCATTAATTTCATCTATATATTTCTCACAAAATTCCGGACTAAAACCTTGTCCATCTAAAGCCACACATCTAACCACGTTTGGACATAAAATAGCTACAATCATTGATTTGTTTCCACCCTTTGAATGCCCAGTTGATGTAATCTCTTTATAAGGAAGACCATTAATCCAATCAACAACCTCTTTCTGCTGACCAGTCATTGTTGAATATCCCCCCATACCATTATCAATCCATTCATACTTTCCAGTACCTCTAAACACTGCCGTAGCCTTATCATAATTATCTGGATTTTCCAAACACACAGCATTTCCACCTTTACCATCAGTCAAGGTATCAGTAATCTTTAAATTCATAAGTTTGTCATCTTGCTTTATCTTCTCAATCATAGCCTTCCATTCTTCATGAGTTGTATCTGCTAATCCTTCTGGAAGATCGTCTACTTTTTCACACTCATTTGCACTGTAATCTTCTATAAATTTTTTTAGAGTTTTTCCTTTATAGTTAGTAATATCGCTATTAATCTTATAATCAGCGTCTTGAATATACATTAAATTATTTAATAATACCAACTCTTCCTGTGTTAAATCACCTTGCGACAAATTCTCATTTGTCAATTGACCTTGTTCCATATTACTTCCCCTTTCATTATAAATTCTTCATTTTATCTTATTACTCTATTTTTTATATTCTTCTAACGTTTTATATAACTCAGCATCATAAGTCACACCTTCTGTCAAATCACAATTAAAATCAGTTCCTTTTAAATATGCAACCCATATATGTCCACTTATTTTTTCTTCTTCAACAGTATTCATAAATTCTTCTGCTTTTTTATTAAATTCCTCAATAGTATCACTTGAACGTGCCACTTTTATATCTACATGTGGTGTATAATCTAATCTTCGATCTATTACCTTTTGAAAATCTTCATCCACTCCAAAATCATTTGGCAACACACACATTTCTGCTCTTACTTCAACTAAATAGCTTTCAAAATAAGGCTTTAGTAATTCTTCTATTTTTTCTTTATACTTTGGTGCCATCATTATTGCTGAATAGCTATCTTTATATTCGTATTTTCCTGTCTTTTTATTCTTATCCCAGCCTACTTTAAAGTTATCTTTTTCTCTATCTCCGCCCTTAGGATATACAACTAACTGTGCTACACCATCATCCATTGCAAAATATGTTGGTATAAATTCCATACCATATTTTTCATTTACAAACTTAAGCATATTTGCTTTTAACGTATAGGGTTTTTGTTTACTTGAAAAACATCCATTCATTGAACTCATCATAATTATCACTCCTAGAATACAAATTAAAGATTTAAATTTCTTTATTAAATGATTTGAGACTAAATCTTGATTTGTCAATTGCCATTGTTCCATATTGATTCCCCTTTCATTATAGATTCATTCTAATTTTCAATTGTTAAATATTTTCTACCATCATACTCCTCATCATTTGCCATTATTTCTCTATTCACTTCTTTATTTTTTAAATAAACTACTAATATATGGCCACTCACATGATTTTCAGATACACTATTATAAAATTCATCTACTTTCCTATTGAAATCATCAACAGTATCACTTGAACGTGTTACTCTTATATCAACATGTGGTACATATTTTACTTTCTTATCTAAAACTTCTTGAAAATCATCATCCACTACAAAATCATTTGGTAACACACACATATCAGCTCTTACTTCTACTAAATAGTTTTCAAAATAAGGCTTTAGTAATTCTTCTAATTTGGCTTTATACTTTGGCGCCATCATTATTGCTGTATATGTATCTTTAATTTCGTATTCTCCTGTATCTCTATTTTTTTGTCTTATTACTTTAAATGAATCTTTTTCTCTATCTCCTCCTTTGGGATATACTATAAGATGTGCACTTCCTTTATCCATTGCAAAATATGTTGGTATAAATTCCATATTATATTTTTCATTTACAAACTTAAGCATATTTGCTTTTAACGTATAGGGTTTTTGTTTACTTGAAAAACATCCATTTATTGAACTCATCATAATTATCACTCCTAGAATACAAATTAAAGATTTAAATTTCTTTATTAAATGATTTGAGACTAAATCTTGATTTGTCAATTGCCATTGTTCCATATTATCTCCTCTTTCATTATAAATTTACTAAATCTTTAGCTTTCATAAATTGCATATTTATTACCTGTACCTTTAGCTCTTATAAATCTTCTTACATCACAAGAATCATTACTAGTTGTTTCATGTTCTAAATCTGTACTTGTTAAATGCATAAAAAGAAATAATCCATTAATTTTATTATTTGATATATCTTCTATAAATTTATCCACTTTTTCATTAAATTCATCTATACTATCTGGATATTTAGATACTTTTATATCTACGTGTGGTGTGTAATCTAATTCTCTATCTATAATTTTTTGAAACTCATCATCTATTCCAAAATCATTTGGCAACACACACATATTAGCTCTTACTTCTACTAAATAACTTTCAAAATAAAGCTTCAATAATTCTTCTATTTTTCTTCCAATTTACTATAAAATTATCTTTTTCTATATCTCCCCCTTTGGATATACAATTAGTTCTTCAACATCATTATCCATTGTAAATATGTTGGTATAAATTCCATATTATATTTTTCTTTGCAAACTTAGCATATTGGCTTTTAACGTATATGTTTTTTTGTTTACTTGAAAAGCATCTATTTATTGAAGACATTATTACTAGTAAGCTTAGAATGTAAATTAAAGATTTTAATTTATACTTTTACTAACTTTTTGATAAACCTTCATATGACACTCTTCTTTGTTCCATAATCCTCCATGCAATTTAAATTCACTCAATTTATTTCTTCCAAATATATTTACTATTCTACATCTTTATTTATCTTGGTATTATTTATAATCTTCACTCTCATATACATTATATTTTTCCCCAATGCCATCAATTATAAAATATCTTTCTTTCTCATAAGATTCATAACTAATTATTTCATGATCTAAATCTATTCCTGTTAAATAAGCTATTAGCAAATAGCCATTGATTTTATTATTAGATACATCATTTATAAATTCATCAACTTTTTTATTAAAATCATCTATATCATCTGATGACCTTGCTACTTTTATAGTTACGTGTGGTGCATATTCAATTTTTTTATTTATTACCTTTTGAAAATCATCATCTACTCCAAAATCATTTGGCAGCACACACATATTAGCTCTTACTTCTACTGAATAGTTTTCAAAATAAGGCTTGAGTAATTCTTCTATTTTTTCTTTATACTTTGGTGCCATCATTATTGCTGAATAGCTATCTTTATATTCGTATTTTCCTGTCTTTTTATTCTTATCCCAGCCTACTTTAAAGTTATCTTTTTCTCTATCTCCGCCCTTAGGATATACAACTAACTGTGCTACACCATCATCCATTGCAAAATATGTTGGTATAAATTCCATACCATATTTTTCATTTACAAACTTAAGCATATCTCCTCTTAACTCATCTGGATCTTGTCCACTAAAAAAGCATCCATTTATTGAACTCATCATTAATATCACTCCTAAAATACAAATTAGAGATTTAAATTTCTTTATTAAATGAATTTTTAATAAATTCTCATTTGTCAATTGACCTTGTTTCATATTACTCCCCCTTTCATTATTAATTCATTTTAGTTTAATGCTTATTTATATGATATTTTTCTCCTACACCGGTAAATCTAATATATTTTCTCACATCATTGTTATTATCATCTTGTGTATCTACACTTAAGTCAGTTCCTTTCAAATAAAAAAATAATATCTCTCCATTAATAAAATTATCAGCAATATCATCTACAAGTTTATCTAATTTATTATTAAAATCATCTATGCTATCAGAAGAATGTGCCACTTTAATGAATACATGCGGAGTATATTCTATTCTTCTATCTAAAACCTTTTGAAAATCATCATACACTCCAAAATCATTTGGTAACACACACATATCAGCTCTTACTTCTACTGAATAGTTTTCAAAATAATGCTTGAGTAATTCTTCTATTTTTTCTTTATACTTTGGTGCCATCATTATTGCTGAATAACTATCAGTATATTCATACTTTCCTGTACTTTCATTTTTGTTCCAATCTACTATGAAATTATCTTTTTCTCTATCTCCCCCCTTTGGATATACAACTAACTGTGCTACACTATCATCCATTGCAAAGTATGTTGGTACAAACTCCATATCATATTTTTCATTTACAAACTTTAGCATATCTGCTTTTAATGTATAGGGTTTTTGTTTACTTGAAAAACATCCATTCATTGAACTCATCATCATTATCACTCCTAAAATACAAATTAATGATTTTAACGTCTTCATTTCATTCTCCTATTTTCATTTAATTATTTTGTTCCCATTTTGCTAAAATCCTTAGGCTTTAACAGCTCTTGTAATAGAGCTTTTTTGTCTGCCGCATTGTATGACTCTGCAAGTCCGCAGTCTGTATCTTGAACCGTTTCTTTTGTATTTCCTATTACTATCTCTGTTGTAGCAATTAAATCATACAAAGCATTCTCTACTTGAACCAACGCTCTATATATCTCATTCATTTCTGTAGCTACTTGTCCTGATCCATTTTGAATTACACTCATAAGCTCTGTTCCTGATTGTTTTCCTTTTAACTCTCCTTTTAATCGTGATAGTCTATCTTTAAGTTGTTCAATATTATTAATTTGAAATTGCATTTCCATATACTTTATCCCTTAACCTTTCTTTTTAATAATTAAACTTATCTATTCTATCAATATCCACCAAATACTGTTTTACCAACTTATTAATTTCTATTCCTATATCTTCAAGCATTGGAGCATACTTCATTATTTCAAGACAAATCACACCTACATTATTAGTTATAAGTCTATCCTTTATACCAAAAGTAATCATAGAATTCATTATTTCCTGATACGTATTAATTACAGTTTGTAACTTTTCGCAGTATTGTTTGCATTGAGATGCAGCTTTTAAAAATTCTGCTTCATTTATTATTACATCACTAGAATTTCCAGCCATTTTTAATCATCCTCTCTACTAAGTCTCCTATATAATTCTTCAATTCTTTCCGAATAATTATGAATCTTTAACTTTTCCTGTTCTATTTCATATTCAAGCAACTTTTTTACACTTTCAATTCTTTCTGATACCCTTTCAACATAGTGCATAGCCTTAACATTTTTCTCTCCAGTAAGATCATCATTCATTCTTTCATAATATACTTGTCCACATTTTACTTGCTCAGACATTTCTCTTACTGAATCGGCTCTTTTCTTTCTATTGCTTAAATTATCATTAAATTCCTGTTTTCCTGCATTATATCTGCTTCTAAAATCAAGCAGATGTTCTAATTGTTCTTCAAGTTCCCTAAGTCTATCCTCACTCTCACTTTTAAGTTTTTCATATCTTCTTATTTCTCTACGTATGGATGCTCTGCTCATAAACTCCTCCAGATTTTAATAATATTTATAAACTATTTACTTTAGGTATTTTTATCACTTTAGTTTGACCCCTATTATATAAATATCCTATATCTATGATAGATTTTGGTCCTCTTACATATGTAGGAATAACTGTCTGATCATTTGGATTTCCCAAAATAACTGCATTTATTGAAGTCTTAAATAATTTTGTAACTTCATCATATCCCTTAAGTCCAGCAGCCTGTATTGTCCCTATAAATGTGACTCCAACAGCTGATGCCTCTTCAATTACACTCTTAGTTGATATATCCTTAATAGTATTTGCCATAGCAATAAAGTTGTCACTATCATCAATCACTACGATAATTGGCTCTAATTTAGCATAATAAACCTTTGGAATAATGCTATTATCCTGCTTTCTATACTCTTCAAATCCTTCTTTTCTAGATGCTATAATCTGCTGTATATCTCTTAATAATTCTTTTACATCATCAGCTGATGAAATGTATTTTTTAACTTTATCTCTATAGGTATATAAATCTGCATTTTTAGAATCTACAAGATATGTTTCAATTCCTTCATTTTGTGATAATATAATCTTTAATATATTTGTTTTTCCTGTCTGCTGGCCTCCAATTACAAGCTTTATTCCACCATCTGCTTCTAAATATTGAGGTCTTACTTCTTCTGCCTCTAAACCTAATGGTATTTTCTTTATATCCTTATTAGCTTTTGCAAATTCTTTAAGCCCTTTTAAAGTAAGAACTTCTGGAAGCATTCTGATTCCTTCTACTTCTTCTCCTGTATATAACGTACTAATCTTATTTACAATATTAAGAATTTTGCTTGTATACTCTATTTCGTCTTTAAAATCAACAGCAGTATAAACCTGCATTACATTTACATTATCCAACTTAACCATTGCTCTTCCTGGAACTTCTGGAAGTTTATATGATCCACGTCCAATAGTAGTATTCATTTCTGTTTCATCAAACAAATAGTGAGCAATTTTATTTTTAAAATTATTAACTATAGCAAACTTAATAGCATTATGTCTTGATGCAGTTACTATTGTAAATATTCCAATACCAGCTCCATCTCTTGTAATTCTTAATATGAAATCTTCAGCTTCCATAGATACTTCCTTAATCGCATCATAATTATCTATTACTATAAATAAGGCTGGCAGTTTTTCACTATTCAGCTCATTATACATATTAAAGTTGGCAACACTGGCCTCTCCAAATAATGTCTTTCTTCTCTTAGCTTCTTCTTCTACAATCTTGCATAACTTATTAAATTTAACCGTATCATCAAACTTAATATAATCCCTTGTGTGTGGCAAATCCTTCATTGATACAAGTCCTGAATTACCAAAGTCTAGTATAAAGAATTGAAGATTATTTGGTGAATTCTTAACTGCAAGTGACAATATTAATGTTGTAAGTGTTGTAGTCTTACCAAAACCTGTAGATGAGAATATTGCAAAATTCCCATCTTTCACAAAATTAAGTTTATATTCATCTTGCGCCTGCATATCTGGTATATCCACAATTCCAAGCGAAACATCAGTATCAAGCTTTTCAAATCCATTTACATCTACAATGTTATTTACATCTATATATGGTGATGTAATCTTAGTTTCTAATGGTGGTAGCCATGGTTTCTTTACACCTTCCAGGTTATAACTTTTGAATAATTTGCTCATATAATCTACTGATACATCAAGTTCTGTTGCCTTAAGTTTTAAGTCATCTCCACCAGTACTTAAATCCTCGTTAAGGAGTTCTCCCTGTCCTAGTTCATTAACAAGATAAACTCTATCATCTATTGAATCATCTTCCTCTTTGTTTTCATAAGCTGCACCGCTCCACGCTGATTGGAATAATTCATATATTTCATTATTACCAACTTGAAGATAAGCACGTCCAGCTTGTGTAATTCTAGCTGCATCTGGTGTTTTAAGAACTTCATTACTATCAGATTCATTTTGAACCTTAAGAGCTATCTTAAACTTAGAGTTACTCCATATTTGGTCATCTACTACACCAGAAGGCTTTTGTGTTGCAAGAATAAGGTGTATACCTAAACTTCTACCAATACGTGCAGCACTGACAAGTTCGCTCATAAAGTCTGGTTGTTCTTTCTTTAACTCTGCAAATTCATCTGAAATAAGGAATAAATGTGGTATTGGTTCTTGAGCCTTACCATCCTTAAACAATTTACTATATTGGTTTATGTGGTTTACTCCATATTCATTAAATATCTGCTGTCTTCTTGCAAGTTCACTTTTTATAGATGCCATTGCTCTCATACTTTCAGAGCCATCAAGGTTAGTTATAGTACCTAATAAGTGTGGAAGATCTTTAAATAATCCAGCCATTCCTCCTCCTTTATAGTCAATTAATAAAAATCCAACTTCATAAGGATGGAAATTAACTGCTAGAGATAATATATATGATTGCACAAGTTCACTTTTACCTGATCCTGTAGTACCTGCTATAAGTCCATGAGGTCCATGAGCTTTTTCATGAAGATTTAAATTCACATAATCTTCTTTTCCCCTTACTCCAAGAGGCACAGCAAGAGATTTATATGCTACATTCTTTTTCCACCTTTGCTCAATGCCTAATTCCTTAGGACTGCTTACTTCATACATTTGAAAAAATGTTATGCTATCTGGTATCTGATTAAACATCCCCTTAATATGGTTTAAACAAGATAATCTTCTAGATAAATTTTCAAGTTCTATATCAACATGATTTAGAGTTATCTTTTTGTTTACTAATTTACCTTCGTTTATTACTAATGTTCCCTCTTCATAATTATCTATTGTTAATATTGTTCTTATATTTTCAGGCAGATTAGCCTTTAACTCACTTGTATAAATAATTGAAAATCCTAGCTTAGAATCATATCTTTCAAGGTATTCCATTATAGAATTATTCATTATAAGGCTTGGGTCATCTATTACAAATAAATAATGAGGATTAAATCTTATCTTGTCTTTCTTTTCTGCCAGCTTTAATTCTCTATCTTTTAATATCTGCCCTAAGTTTCCTAAAATCTGATCTCTAACTCTATCAGTATCAATAAATCCACGTACATTTATTGCATTTATTCTGAAATGCGGATACCATCTTAGCCATTTAAAATCATTTCTGTATTTTTCGTTATATATAAGTATGATTTCTAAATCATTATAGCTTTGCAAAAATGTTAACTTTGCAAATATTATATTAAGCTGTTCCTGAACATATTTTTTATTACCCACAATACCTAAATGTGCTTTTTTCAAATCTATTGTTATAGGCATGTTATGTACTACATTAAATTCTGTATATATATTTTTTGCTTCTTCTAAAAGTTCATCTTTTTCAAGCTGTATAGAATCATTTGATATCTTCATCTGATAGCTTGGTTCAACATTTGCAGTACCTATGGAAACATTTAAGAAATCTTCATCTGAATATGTTCTTTCATAAATTCTACTACTATAAAATTCTGTCATCTTATCTATTTCTTTTAAGTCTGGATTTTGAAATCTAAGTGCCTCAATCTGTTTACTTCTTAATTCATTAATCTTTTTACGGATATCTAAAAGATAATTACCATAGACCTCCTGTCTTAATTTATTCTTTCTCTTCATTTCTTTTTGATCACTTATGTATGATGTAATTGAAAATACTGCACTCATAGACATACCTGCAATACTCATAATTACATATAGTCCTCTTGGATACATAATACTTATTGCAATTGTTATTACCCCCATAACAAGCGGTGGAACTATTATTCTAGCAAGCTGTCCCTTTTTTCTTTCAACTTTACTTGGAGGATTTTTAATTTCAATAGTATCCTCTGGACACTCCTTTATTATTCTTGGTGATCTCTTATATTCTGGAAACCCTTCAAATCTTCCATTATATATATCACATTCAAAAAGATTTGTTTTATATAAACTTCTTTCACATTCAATTAATAAATACTCTTTATAATATGTTATTTTGATAAATTCAATAAATATCAAATCATCTTCATTGAGCTCCTGAACATCCTGTGTATTAAGCTCTCCATTTATGTAAACCTTACTTTTGTTTATATTGTACAGCTTCCCTTTTTCAATCTTAAATTTCACTGTATTCTCTGAATTAAAATAAATATTATCTTCTTCTGAATTTCCTATAGTTATGAACTGATTATCCTTAGTCAATAGCTTATTTGACTGGTTTATCAAATATATAAGCTTAGTTTTACCTTCTTCGTCGTATACCTTTTTTTTATGAGGATATAATTCTGTAACATTACCATCTATACTTATATTTAAAGTATTTTTTTCTGAATTTAATTCAATAAAGCCTTGATTATTTTCCTTATCTGCAATTGTAAAATCATCATTTATATATACCCTTTTATCACAAGGGATTTCTCTTATTCTTTGTTTTTCAAATACTGCTATACTATTTTTATAATGCATAAAGTACCTCCTAGTTGTTTGGATTTAAGTTTAACGCTGGCTGTTCTGAATTAGCAGTAGAAGGATCGATTGTTCCTCCAGATTCATTTGAAGCATTTTTAGCTTCTGAGTCAGTTTTACCCTTATTAGAATTCTTATCTCCATTTAATTCTTTATTTATCTTCTCTATTTGAGATGCTAGTTCGTCCTGTGCCTTTTGCTTTTCTTCTCCTGTCATTTTTGTATTATCTTGTATTGATTTTCGCTTACTCAATAATGCATAAAGTAGTAGTTCATCATCTTGAACCTTTTTACCTAAATCTATAGCAGTATCATATTGAGATTTTCCAATTGCTATCCAATAATCCATAACATTTTCATCACTTTTTTCATCCATAGCCATAATAATGTTTTTCTTTTGACTTTCCGATAAATTTTCAGAAATTATATATGAATACGCAAGCTTAAATTTTGATTCTTTACTAAGCTTCATTCCCCTTGTATTTTCAAGAGTTCTTATAACGCCTTCATAATTTTTATCTGAATAATAAACATCTGCCTTTATAACATTCTTTTGGAATGGAATAAGAAATCCAGCAGTATATATTGTGTATGCTATAAAAGCTACAATAACTGCACTCATGCCATATATACTAAATCTTTTAATATTATAATTACGTTTTTTTATTTCTATATACTTTTCCTTATCTTCCTTTTCCTTTTCACTAAGATCATTTAGTAGTTTTTCTCTAATATCTTCAATATTGTCTAATTCACAATATGCCTGTGTCTTCTTGTTCTTTTTAAGAAGACTCTCCCCGCCATTATAAAAATCTTCATACTTATAATTTCTTGTAAGCGCATATCCTATAAGACTCTTATACTGAAGTATTAGCTTGTCTTTATCAACAATTTCCTCATTTAATCTCAAATCTCTCATTTTAATCTTTACATTAAAGTTATAATCATAATAAAGATTATCTGGCTCTAATGAAAATATAAATTCATCAGCAAGTTCAAAAAGATTGCATACATTTATTAAAAATCTAAACTTTTCTACATCTCGTTTTTCTCTTATTTCTTCAGCACTTTTTAAACCTGTAATATCGTATAAAAAGCATATATCCTCATCTTTTATCTCTGTAATGCATGGAATAAAATTCTCATTTTTATATGCTATTCTATTTACTTCATTTTTTGTTTTTACATTTAATTCAGAAATTTTCATTGTAGTTTCAAATTTAGTCTTATCCATTTTTATTCTACCTTTCATAAATTTTACATTAATGCGTTAAAAAAATTAATAAGTTATGTTAACTTAAAATATTAATAGTGAAAAGATTATAGTATTTCTAATATGTCACCGGTGAAATGATTATAATACTTCAAGTATGTCACCGGTGAAATGATTATAGTAATTCTAATATGTCACCTGTGTATATATTATTTTCTTGAAATGTTCCATATACTGTAATCAACTTTTTTTCTCTTTTAGATCTACAATAATTTATGGCATTAAGATCAAGATTTAATCTAAGACCTTCATTTACAATCCTTAAGCAATCCTCAATGGTTTGTTCATCATTTACTGTAATATCAAATTCATTTTTATCGTACTTTTTACAATCCAGCGTAATTGTTATTTTCAATTTTATTTCTTTCTCCTTTACTTTTCCTCACATAATATATTTTTGTTATTACTCCTGTAAGCAGACACAATAATATTATTGTAGTTATTATATAAATGTTGTTACTTTTTGTTTGATTATAATATTTTATTTTTTCATCAGACTTAACCTTTACAAACAAATTGTAGCTTTCAACCTTTTCTGAAAACTCATTTTTATCATTATTTTCATTATCTTTCGAGAACAATCCATTAAATAATTCTTCTCTCTCTTCTATCTTTTCCTTTTGTATTTCTTCCTTTTTAGCAGAAGTCTTACTATCAAAAAGCTTTACCTTATAAATATCAAGAACTGACTTATAAGAACTGCTTGTCTCATTATTGTAAGAATCACTTACAATGTTCAACTGTTCTTCAGCATATACAGAAGTAACTCCTGATATTGTTATAATAAAAATGCATAGAATACATTTAATTATTTTCTTCACATTCCTGCCTCCAATTACATCTATTATGATTACACTAAACAGTCACATTCAACAGTTTTTAATTTTTTTATAATATCATTCTCCATATTATTAATTCTAGCCTCATAGAAAAAAAGTTCATTTTTAAAATCATATAATGAATTCTTTTGATTCTTTAGTGACTGTCTGCAATAATTAGTATCCAATGAAAAGCTTGTATACTCTAATTTATTTATCTTACTTTCTATTTTAGTAAGACAGTCTGATACAGATTTATTTAAATTATTAACTACGTTATCTATAATCTTACTTATCTCTGGAATAAAATTAAATTCAAGTCCTATCTGTCCATTTCCATTACATATTGCAACATTGCATATAGACATGCTAATTTCTACATACTTATTCTTTTTAGACTCATAATCCTTCAATATTTCTGATAACTTTAGTCCAACATAACTCCATATATCTTTAGCATCTTCTATCTTATCTTTACTCCACTCTTTAAATTTTTCTTTCTGTTCTTCACACCAATTTCCAAAAGCTTTTATCAGTTTTTTTCCATACTCTATACCTTCTTTTAATTTTTCATATCCATATTTAATAGCAGCTTTTTCTAGATTTACTTTTATTGTTTCCTTGACAACTTTAATAGTGTACATGAAAGATATTTCTGTTTCCAATAAATTAACTCCACCTTCTCCCAACCTTAAATACCCTTCAAAAAGAGAATTATCATATGCTTTCTTTACATCATAAAAATAATTCATTATTTTATCGTCAAGAATTCCTCCTGTGAATTCAAAACTAGTATCAGATACTTTTTGCAGTATTCCTTTTGGTATTAATGCCATTGAATCATCTAAAACATCATTTATAAATTGACTAAAAGGCCCCGTTTTACCACTATTAATGCCACCACAATCAATATGCCCATCTTTAAACATCCATGTAAATGTATCATGTTGAAAAAATACTTTAAATGGTTCATCAAAACTACTATACGCATCACTTTGAACAATTTTATATTTTTTAGGATCAGTCATAATATACCCAACTACTGATTCTGGTGGAAGTATGGTATACCAATTATCTCCAACCTGGTCAATAAGTTCTTTATATTCTGGAGTTTTCATCAATTTTTTTAATATATCATTTCTTGGTCCAGGACCATCAAGACTTATTACTGACTTAATCTTTTTCCTTACTTCATCATCAACCTCTATAAGATTACCTTCCTCATCAAATTTATAACCACATAATAAAGCAGCCCATTCTGCAAGGCCTCCTCCTTTGGAATGACCTGTAATATATATATATCATCTGTTCCAGTAATATTTTCAATATATTCTTTAGCCATTTTCTGTGCTGTGGTTCCTTCAGGATTATTATTGTATCCAAAACATAAATCTTCCCACCATCCTGAATTTGTTCCATCTGTCCCTCTAAAAACTGCAACTTTCTGCCCTTCTGGAAGAACCACTGTCATTGCACCAAACTGCTCTGGTTCATTTTCATTAAAACTAGCTTGTACATTCTCTATTTTTAAGTCTTTATATCTCGGATTATTTTTTACTGCTTCAGCTAATGCTTTTCTATTGGGATCAATATATTCTCCCGCATCACGTTTTACCTTCAAATACACATCAATATAGTTTTCCAAAGTTGGTTGTAGTCCCTCTAGATTTACATCTTCAAAATTCAAATATTCCACTGTAGAAAGTACAACAGCATCTGTATCATTATACCCATTCTCACCTGATATTGGCTGTAAATTATTATTTTGTGCATATTCTATTAAATCTGATTTGTTCTCTTCACTCATTGGCCATCCTCCATCACACTTTTTTCAAGTTTCTGTTTTATTGTTTCAACATTTATTTCTTCATTAATATCACTATAGTATTTATTATATTCAGTATTGAAATAGCTACTTATATAACCTTTCTCTATTGCTATTTTCCATGCATCTTTATTATTGATATCAATTTCATTGATTGTATCATTGCTATAGCTAATATTTATATACATATTTATACCTCTATCTTTAAGTTCGTTAAATAATTTTTCTATAATTTTAGCCTGCTTATTAACATCAAAATCTGTATTATTGTTGTATATATACATATATACTATTACCCTTCCCTCTTTTAAAAATTCCTCAAAATCATTACTATTAAATTTGTTGTTTATTAATCCTAATTTTAAATAGATGAAACTTTTAGAGTCAGGCCAGCATTCCTTTATCAAAGTATTTAAATACTCTTTAACACATGGCTCCATAATATAATTTTGATAATTATCTCTATGTCCATCCTCTGGATAAATTTCTACAGTAAATACTTTATTAGGATTATCTTTTGGCCACGCTTTTGTTTCTTTTTCTGGTGACTGATAAAATTCATCTCCATATACACTTTGAAAATTTCCTTCAAGTTCAAATTCTTCTCCATATTTATTACTTAAATATTCAAGTGCTTCCCTTTTTTCTTTTTCATAGTTCCTACATCCTATAAAACTCAACATAAACATGCCACAACATATTACTGATATACATGTTTTTAATATACTTCTAAATTTCATCGTTAATTACTTTCCCTCTTTGTCTTAAGCTCTTCTCTTATTTTTTGTTTAGTAACTTCTTTTTTATCAGAATCATCTGTACACCTTAATAAGCAATACTTAACAATATGTTTATCATCCCATAATTTCTGCCACAATTTATCTTCCTTTACTTGATTATCTGAGAGTTCTATATCAATAAAATTTATACTCAATTGTCCATAAAACTTATTTTCTTCAACTTTCCTATATAAACTGTAAATTTTATTTATCTCACTATCTAAATCAAATTCATTTGTGTATTTTAAATAAATAATTAAAGTTAAATTTATATTTGAATTTTCTAGAAATTTTTTAACTTCTTCTTCACAAAATTTTTCATTTGTCAATCCACCCTGTACATATACTGCTATCTGGGAATTATTCCAATACTCATTGACTTGATCAAAATAATATTTATCTATAAATGGTTTCATTACAATATTTTGATAATCGTCCTTATAACTGCCATTAGGATAATACTCTATTTTAAACACATCATTTGAACTATCTTTAGGCCACGCTTTTGTTTCTTTTTCTGGTGACTGATTAAACTCATCTCCATATGAACAGTGAAAGTTTCCTTTAAGTTCAAATTCTTCTCCATATTTATTATTTAAATACTCAAGTGCTTCCTTCTTTTCTTTTTCATAGCTCCTACACCCTATAAAATTAAACATAACTATGCCACAACATATCACTGCTACACTTATTTTTAATACGTTTCTAAATTTCAAAACTTAGTATCCTCCTTTTAATGTCCATACTAATATCTCTAATTTACCGTGTATATACTATTAATTCACACTTGATATTTTTTTATCATTTCACCTCAATACTATTTAAAGTAAGACCTTATCTTAATTTACAATTATCTAAATCATAAATCTCTATACAAATACTTTCCAACACTTACTTCTTTATACATTCCCCAAAAGCATCACATTGCTTCTGTAGCTCTATACTTTTTAATAGCTTCATCAGCACTATTTATATTTAGTTTAATTTCTTCCATACTCAAAAATATCCCTCTCATTTAATAATTGCATAATTTATATACTATATTTACAAAATTACTGCTAATCAAACATTTATTTTCATTTATTTATTAAAATAAAAAAGAGATGACCACTGCATCTCTTTTTATTAATTACTGAACTCCAAATTTCTTAGAAATCTCTTCATCCATTTGTTGCATAGCTTGGCCAGTTTGACTTAACTGTCTTGAAATAGTTTCAACTAAGTCATGCATATTTATAAAACTTGGTTTTAATTCATTAAATTGTTCTGCAAATGATGCACTAGCTGCACCTTCCCATTCAGTCTGAAGTTCATTAATTAAACTTGTCATTTTTTCAATAACAGTTTGAATATTATCTGCTTCAACTTGATATTCTCTAGACCTTTCTAACATACGTTCTGGTGAAATTCTAATTTGATCTGCCATAGCATTCCCCTCCTTTTTTAATCGCCCTAATATTGTACCATTTTTTATTTATTATTACAAATAATAACTTTTATAGAATAAAAACCAAAATAAATTCATTGAATAACTCTCTCAATTTCATTGATATTTTAAAATTTTTTAATATTTTTATAGCATGTATTGCAAAGTTCAAAAAATATCTTATCTTTTGTAGCAAGCAATACTGTTAAATATATTCCTGCACATAAAACCATATCTATTGCACAGGGAATAATCATGCTTTGAACATATCTATTAACTATGAAAGTTATTGGTATAAATAATAATGAATAATAAAAATATTTCATATTTTCAAATGTAAAAAATCTTATATTAAGTTTTAGTTTTGTTTTTATAACATTACACTCTAAAATAATTACAAAAATATTAGCTACCAGTGTTACTATTACAGAATTAGCTGGTGTAAAATTATTACTCAATACAAGAATGAAATTCACAGCTACATTAAATACTCCACATATGAAAAATATCTTAACATCTTCATCTTCCTTTTTATGAAGATAAATTATTTGGTTTGAAATTATCCCCTGAATTCCAACTGTAAGCATATATAATGCAAATGCAGACATTACTGGATACCAAAGAGCATAATCAGCTCCAAATATTCTCATTACCTGCTTTGATACACACAAAAGTCCTATTGACGCTGGGAAAAGTAATAAAAAATATATTTTCATCACTTTATCTAATAATGAGAAATAGATGTTGTCATTCCCATTACCATGATTATTGGCAAGCCTTGGCATAGTAACTTGAATTATTGTAAGCATAAGTGTATTTATTATCATCATTGCCTTTTGAGCTATTCCATAAGCAGCAAGGTCTGCTTCACTTGCATATCTAATTAGCAAAAGCTTATCAGATTGAGTATATAAAAGGCTTGTATTTGAGAGAATAACTGCTAAAAACATTGGCTTTAGATACCTTTTTATTTTAATGTTAGAAAAATCAAATTTTATTCTTCTCTTAATGTAAAAATAGCTCCATAAATTATTAGCCACATTAACTACAAAACTTAAATATATATAAATTAAATAATCATCAGTTGAACGTATTACACATAAAACAGCTATAGAATACACTACTTTCACTATCATAGTCTTAACTGCTATAAAATCATAATTTTCAAGTGCTTCATTTATCCATTCCACATAAAACAAATTCATAACTATATTAAAGCTTAATATAAGACATGTATAAAATGCTGGATTAGATTTATAAAATAAGAACAGCCAAAGTATATAACCTGCAGAAATCACAAGTGTAAAAGTTGTACTTATTAAAAATAAACTTGTAAATGTCTGACTGAGCTTCTTTTTATCATCACGCACCCTGCTTATTTCTCTGAGGCCGTACTGATATACTCCAAATCCTGCAAACGCCATAAGTATTGTATTAAAAGTTTCTCCCTGAGTAATATAGGAATACTGATCTGTAGTAAATGTCCTTGTTATTACTGGAGTAACTATAATTGGTAGAATAATATTAAATATATTAAGTATTGCTTTAAATACTGCATTTTTCGATATTGATTTAGCCATAATTTTCCTCCTAAAATCTAAAAGATATATTTAGATATTCAAACTTTTTCTAAATATTAAAAATTATAGCATATTTTTACTCAAGCGAAAAATACTTATTTAACTAATCAACTTCTATAAGTTATTAGTTTTTATATTATTAACATAAAATAAGATTTATTCATTCATTATCAATATCATTAGAAAATTCTAACCTTTTAGTTCTTTTTCGCAACAAATTGCGAAAAAATAAGCTGCCGTTAATTTAACTTAACGGCAGCTTATTTGCATAAGTTTACTACAATATTTAATTATTTGTCTAATTCTTTATCCATAAGATCGCTTATTTCATTTTTAGTTTCTTCAATATGTTCTTCATATTTAGCTTTTTCAGCACTGTTTTTAGCGTTCTTTTCGTCATTTTCATAAACTCTTAAAAGTTCTTCTTGGTTATGTATTTCAACACCGATTTCATTTTTGTTCATATCAATTACTTCCTTTACTAATATTATTTTTACAACTAAACCACATTAATGTTTAGTTAAAGCAAAGTGATATACTATTAAAATCATACATTAAGAGTCTTAACATACATCTTTTTTAATTTACTAGTTTCTAATAATACAGTTAATATATTAAACTTAAATACTCTTCACTTTTGAACATTATTACACTAATTACACTGACATTTATACACTTTTGTTTAAACAGATCAACTTTATTTTTTATAAATATGTTTCAAGTAAAACATACTATATAATATATAATGACAACATTAAAAATGTATCTTTGAGAAGCCTAATGTGATAATAATATGTATCCCACTTCCCCATCATTGTATTATTATTCAATTATTTTGTTAAGGTTTGTATTCTTTAATATTTCGAAGTATTTCGACAAATTTCTCCACAATTTCAGCTTTTTATATTGTTTTTCCATGGACAAGGTTCTAAATCGCTAAATATAAGCTAAAATGAAAAAAACGCTTGTCCCTTTCAATTATATCCCAAATTTAAATCCTAATAAAATACATATATTATATATTATTCTTAATTTGGAAACTCAATCATCCTTAGAACAGCACTATATAGGCCTATAGAATGAAATATCACTATAATATTTTACAATTAAAAAAATTATAGTGATAAATAATTTCATTCTCTTAATTATAGTATTAAAAAAATATGGTTCTATATTATTTTAGTAATTACCATTTATTAAGCTAATTTGAACTGCTATAATTTAAATTTAACTTAATATCTACCTTCTACAGAATCACAAACTTCCCTTTTTCAATCCTAGCCTTAGCTCCCAGCGGAAGTGTCATAGTAGGCACACTGTGGCCACATGATATATTGTATAAAACAGGCTTATTTTCACTGCATATAAGCTCATCAAATATTTCTTCTAATGTAAGACTTTTTTCCGGCTCACATGGATCACATTTAGTAAACTGACCTAGAACTATACCTGCTGCATCTTTAAACTTACCACTTTGCTTTAGTTGAAGAAGCATTCTATCAATTCTATAAGGCTCTTCACCAACCTCTTCTATAAATAATATTTTATTCTTTGTATTAATTTCATATTTAGTACCTATTGATGATACTAAAAGCGATAAATTACCTCCAGTAAGTATGCCCTCTGCATTACCCTTTACTAATGTCTTCAAAGTTTCACCATTTGGATTTTCTATAATGCCTAATGGCTCATTTGAAAATATATTTTTCTTAAAGGAATTTATAGTATATTCATCTACGCCTTTATACAATTCAGTTGAAGCCATTGGTCCATGGAAAGTAATGAACCCACATTTCTGATTAAATGCAATATGAAGTGCAGTAACATCGCTATATCCTACAAATACTTTAGGATTAGCTTTTATTAAATCATAATCAAGCATAGGAAGAATCCTTGAAGCTCCATAACCTCCACGCATTGCAAATATCCCTTTTATATTCTTATCTTTAAATATATGATTAACTTCATCAGCTTTTGATTTATCACTTTTTCCTGCTAAAAATCCCCTGCTGCATGTACAGCTCTCACATAAAACTACATTAAGACCTAATTCTTCAATTGACCTTATTGACGCTTCAATTCTATCCTGCTTAACTGGCCCACATGGTGCTATGAGCGCAATCTTATCTCCACATTTCAATGGCTGTGGTCTTTTCATAAAATCAATCTCCTTTCATTCATAATTATTTTACCTTATACAGTTTATTAATTATTTAGTTGTTTATTCTGTATAAAAAAATTCAATTCATCTATAATTGTTTTAATTTAATTCTAAAATATTATTTTTAAAGTCTTTAGTGGACCAACGCTATGTAAAATCATAAATATTTATAAAAAATAATATAAAGCCAAAAAAGAATGCTTAAATCTCATAACTTAAGCACTCTTCTCCCATCAAATAAATTTATCTTATATTTGTTATATTATTTTACCTATAATTATTCCTTTAATTCTGTAGCAAATTTATAAATTTCTTTTGTTAATATATTATATTTTCCAAGAACCTCAATTGCTTTTTCACTAATCTTATAGCCTTCCTGTGATGTTGCAGCAACTTCTTCACTTGTTGCTGATAAATTAGATATATGTTCAAGTATTCTGTCACTTGCTATATTTACTTCCTTTATCATACTATCCATGTCAATTATTTTTGAATTCAAAACTGACATTTTTGTATCTACTTCTTTAAATTTGTTATCTGTTATTTGAATCATTTCATTCTGCTTATCAATTGCATTAGTTGAATTATTCATAGTTTCTGTAACATCTTTTGTATCTTTTACAAGTTCACTTATTATTGCTATTATTTCATTTGTTGCTTTATCTGTTTGTTCAGATAATTGTCTTATTTCTTCTGCTACAACAGCAAATCCTTTTCCTGCTTCTCCTGCTCTTGCTGCTTCAATTGATGCATTTAATGCTAATAAATTTGTATTACTGGCTATATCAGATATATTATCAATTATGGTTTCAACTCTCTTAATTCTATCAGATAGTCTATTAGTTGAATCTATAGTATTTTTATTATTCTCTACCACACTAATAGCTTGTACTCTTAATTCTTCAAGTGCTTTCATTCCATCATTAACTAATAATGCTGTATCATTTGATATGCTCTGCATAGTTACAGCCTCTTTTTCTGTATTTTCAATATTAGTTTTAATTTCAAATGTCATTGTAGTCTGATCCTGTACTGTTTGTGCTGTCTTTCCTATACTTTCTGCAATATCTTTCATTGCATCATAATTTGTATTTATTGAAGCATGTAAGTCTGACGCTATTTCTTCAGACATATTCATTTTTTCAATAAGTTTTTCAGCTACAGCTGCAATCTTTTCTGCATTTTCCTTTTCTTTTTCAGCCTTTTCCATAATCTCTTCCATATTATCTTTTTGGAATTTTGATAATAAATAAGTAACTCTTACACAAGAATAACACATTGCTATTAATGTCAGCACTATTATTATAATCAATGACGAATCATAGTTTCCATTCTTATCAACCAATATATTTTTACTTAAATGTGCTATTCCAAATATAAAGCTGACACAGCTACTCATTTTTGATATTTTTTCATCCATAAGCAATAATGTTGCAACTAATATGGGGCATGCATATATAGCAACATATGGTAACCTATTAAATATCATTACAACACAATAGGTTATTAAAGCTCCATATAAATTTACTTTAGAACATAATAACGTATCCTTCTTGTGAATAAAAAAATAAACATTTAATACTAATGCAACTAAAGCCACAATAAGCTGAATCGCAATTTCCAGAGTACACTTATTAAATATTATGTACATGATTAAAGTAAAGGCAGTATATGCCTCCATTATTGATAATATCCACATTACTACCCTGTTTACTATTGCTCTTTGATCATTTCTCATTTGTTCTCCTCCCTTTTTTTTTTATTAATTAGAATTATATCATATTTTTCAATTCTTTCTATACTTTTATATAATTTTACATTTTCAAACTAAATATTATATAATGGATATTTTTATCAATACATTGTTTGTAAACACATTACAATTTAACTCAAAAAATCTTTTTTAACACTCCAAAATTACAACATTTATTTTTACATACTCCATAAAGTCTCTAACAGATATCTACCATCAAATTCTTATTATTTCCTCATTCACTAAAATCCATTGAAATGCTCCCTATCTACTTATTTATTCTTATTCATCCTACAATATTATTGTGTAATAGAATTCAAACTAACCAACTTTAATTAAATAAAAAGCGCCAGAGTTTAATCTCCAGCGCAAATATTACACTACATAACTTTCTTATATAATTCTATAATTTCGTCAACAGTTGGTTTTCTTGGATTAACCCATGTACTGCCTGAAGCTAAAGCATCTTGTGCCATAGCATTTAAATCAGATTCCTTTGCACCTTTTTCAGAAATAGTTTTACTTAAAGGAAGTGTATAATGTATTTCCTTTACTCTATCTACAAATGCTTTCGCATATGATATAGAACTCTTATCATTTGGTTCTAAATCAACTGCTTTTGCAAGAGTTTTAAATTCTTCTATGCAGCATGGAAGATTATATTCCATAACTGTAGCTAAAAGCATTGCATTAGCTTCACCATGTGGTATTCCATAATAAACACCTAATGGACGACTCATTGAATGTACAAGAGCTGTAGATGTATTTGAAAATGCAAGTCCTGCATACATTTGACCAATAAGCATTGATTCTTTAGCCTTGATATTATTAGAATTATAAGTAGCACCATGAATATTCTTCATAATAAGCTCTATAGCTCTTAGAGCAAACATTCTTGTCATTTCAAAAGCCCTATCTGATACATAAGATTCAATTGCATGAGTCAATGCATCCATTCCTGTTGCTGCTGTTATATGTGGAGGTAATCCTAATGTTAAATTAACATCTAAAAGAGCTACATCAGGTAATATGAACTCACCGTAAATAACCATCTTTCTCTTTACTTTTTTATCTGTAATAATAGAATACATTGATACTTCACTTGCTGTTCCCACTGTAGTTGGTACTGCTATCATTGGTATCATTCTATTTTCTGGCTTGTTCTTTTCATAATATGCAATATCCTTACTGTTATTAGCAATCAATCCTATGGCCTTTGCAGCATCTAATACACTTCCCCCTCCTATAGCAATCACCATATCACAATTACTATTTCTGCATACTTCAACACCTTTATTAACACTTTCTATATCAGGATCTGAAGGTATTCCCTCATATATTTCATATTCAATATTTTCTGCTTCTAAAGACTCTTTTACCTTATCTAAGTAACCAGACTTTTTAAAGCTGCTTCCTCCTATACATATTAAAGCTTTCTTCCCCAATGATTCTGCCAGCTTTCCAATAGATAAAATACCATTTTGCTCAATAACTATTTTAGCTGGTGATATAAATTTATTACATTGCATGAAATCACTCCTTAATTTAGATTATTTATAACATCATAAAAACTTCAATATTAATATATCCATAGATTCTACAAAAAAACATGCATTATATATATTACATCAACTATAGACTTATGTCTAAATTGTTGATCTTTATTCTTAATCCAAATAAAAGAATTTTTTTATTCTACTCTCCTTCATTACATGAATAAGTAACTAAAAGATTATATTTTAATTCATAGAAAAATGATTTTCGCAGGAAGTTGCGAAAATCATTTTATCTATCATTTTAATCATCTTCATGAAAAAAGTTTCCCTTATAAAAATTCTCATTTCCAAGTTTCTTTGCTGTAAGCCTGAAAATAACACATCCATCTGGACATACTATATTTTTAGTATGCTTACCATCACCGCCTACATTCTCTAAATCTCCACCACTTCTGACAGCCTCCATTGTTGGAAACAACATCATCATTACCTTAGAACATATACCCTGCCCTTGAGCATTTACAGGACATCCATAGGTACATTTATATTTATCTCCTATTTCCTCACCATTTCTGCAATAATTCTCTGTGTGATCACCTCTAAGAAATCCTACTACTTCAATTTCAAATTCATATTCTTCATCATACCACTTTTTCATCTTAACCCCTCCAAAAATTAAATCATCCCTCTTGGTTAATTATACCATTTTAAATTATTGACTATATACTTTATTTTATAAGCAGAAAATCAAACCTATTAATAAAAATATTTAAACACGAGAAAAATTTTTATCTTTATTTTTAAATTTAGCTGCTGCTACTAGTTTTGAATTTTTACCGCTATATTCATCTTTAGATAACCCCAAGCTTTCTATAAATTTAATATATTCATCTTCTTCGACAAACTAAATATCTATTGGCAAGTCAATTGCTTTATCATCTTCATTTGCCCCTTGTCTTTAAAATATCATCTGACATATAAAGAGCTTTTCCTGGAAGACCTCCACAATTAACTACTGCATAATTAATAGTTATTTTATATTACTTTTCATTTTATTAAATATCATAGAAATAATATTTTTTTGAATCCTCATGTTTCCAATAAGTAAAACCACACTTTTCAATGACTCTTTTAGACTGGTTATTAAAATCAAAATGTGAACATATTAATCTTTCTACTTTTCCGCATTTTTTAATTTCTTCAATCACACCAATAACAACTTCTTTCATGATTCCATTTCCCCAATAGCCTTTTTCAAGGCAATATCCAATCTCTTGTACACTTTTATCACCTTCAAAATCATGTACTTCTATCCAGCCCATTGCTTTATCATTACCTTTATTAGATATTGCCCATAAGGTTTTCTTTGAATCCCTAATAAATATATCTAATATATTTGTAACTTCATTTGCTTTTTTTACTTTAAATCCAGCCATATAACCTATTTCTGCTGAACAAAAAATCTTTTCTAATTCATGTATATCGCTTTTTTTCCATTCTCTTAATAAACATCGTTCTGTATTTATTTCTTTCATTTTTATCCCCCAATAAAAGCAAAGATAGTGTAAAGTTGTTTACA
>DPOH01000271.1:10542-11108 GCA_003539755.1 Clostridium sp. | reverse complement strand
TCTAAATATCCTTTATATTTTAAATTAACTCTTTTTATAATAATTTTATTAAAGTTGCTGCAGCATAATTAATAATTATTATTAAGGTAAATTAATTATCCAGCGCTTCTGGATTGATATCATTATATAACGTTCTTTTATTTTTGTTTGTCGAACTGTTGTATGAGTTTTAAAGGTATTTTTACCCTTTATTTATATTTATATGGATATCACTTAAAAATAGTGACTTTTTCAGCTTTATGCTTTAATGAAATTAAATTTATAATAAAATTTTTCATATAGTACAAATAATAAAAAATATTCCCAGCATTTTTTTAATAAAAAATCCTATGAATTTTTAATTTAACTCACAGGATTTTTCAATAATTATAACAAAATCGATATTTTTTAATTACTTTGTTAATAAAATCTATTTATTTCTAATAGATAAAAGTTTGTTCTTAAGTTGCTCTTCTATATTATGAAGTTCTAATTCTGCTTCTCTTCGTTTATTACGTCCTTCTTCTTGTATTCTCATAACCTCATCTAATGTAGATATTAATGATTCATTTGTATGTCTTAATGTT
>DPOH01000271.1:980-10428 GCA_003539755.1 Clostridium sp. | reverse complement strand
CATTTGTATGTCTTAATGTTTCAATATCAACTATTCCACGCTCTGAAGCTTTTGCAGTTTCTATTGTCGACATTTTTAAAGTTTCTGCATTTTTCTTAAGAAGTTCATTAGTCATATTTGTCACTTCATTTTGTACTTTTACAGCATTTTGAGAATGTGCTACTCCAAGTGCTAATACAATTTGACTCTTCCAAAGAGGAATAGTATTGACTATTGTTGACTGTATCTTTTCAGACATTAGCGTATCATTATTTTGTACTAATCTTATCTGTGGTGCCATTTGTAATGAAATCATTTTTGTTAATTCAAGATCATGAATCTTCTTTTCAAATCTATCACAGAGTGCTGCATAATCATTAGCTGTCTGTGCATCTTCAGGACGCCCACTCATTCTTGCTTTTTCAGTAAGCTCCTTTAATTCAGTATTTCTTGCCTTTTCAAGCTTCTTTTTTCCAGCCAAAATATACATCGTAAGTTCTTTAAAATATACCTTATTAGTTTCATACATCTTATCAAGCATAGATATATCTTTTAAAAGCTGAATTTGATGTTTTTCAAGAGCAGTACATATATTATTTATATTTCCTTCTACTTTTGTGTATTTTACTTTCATCTGCTCTATTTTCTTTGCAGGCTTTTTGAAAATTCCTAAGAATCCTTTTTTATCTTCTGTATTTTCAAAGTTTTTAAGCTCCACTACAACATTGGAAAGCATATCACCAACTTCACCTAAATCCTTTGTTTTAACATTATTTAAAGCACTCTCAGAAAAATCTGCTATTTTCTTTTGTGCTCCAACTCCATATTGAAGAATTGAATTGCTGTTATTTAAATCAATTTTATCGACAAAATCATCTACAAGCTTTCTTTCCTCTGGAGTTAATAATTTTTCTTCTTCAGATTCATGCTGTTTTTCTTGTTCTATAACCTGCTTATCATTATTATCTTCTTCAAATACAGGCTCAAAAGTTAAACTTGGGGTAATAATATCATCTTTATTAAATTCGTCACTCACCTTTATGACCTCCGTATATTTCTATTTTTTATTTTTAAAATCATTATTAGTTAATCCATCTTGATTAAACAATGTTTCTAATACTGATATATCAGAAGATATATCCATTGCAGCCTCTTCAAATAAGCCATCAAATAAATTTTCAAATGCAGTATTTATTAAATCTATACTTTTTTCTATTTCTTGTTTTGCTTTCTTTATATTTTCTGTTTCTATAGACTGCATAGCTAATTCTTTATATGAATTAACAAGTTTTAATGTTATAGGAAGATAATGATCTATGAATTTCTTCACTTCTGAAAGCTTTTTAGGATTCTTCTCTACAGTCTTAAAAATTTCTTTCACTATATTTTCAAGCTTATAAAGTTTATCGGACATTTCAACACTTACTATAACTTCATTTGCACTTTTTATTTCAGAAATATATTTTCTGCCTATATCTGCAACTAATTCAGAATCACTTTTTTCTGAATCCTCACTTGACTTGTTCATATTACTCATTTCCTCTTCTTTTACTCTATTTTTATATGATTCTAAAGACAAAAGATATTCATCATATATCTTATCGCTTAAAATAAAATATTTTTGTTCTTCATCTATATGTCCTTCCCTAAACATATCCAGACTCATCATTGTCTCTAAATCCTTCAAAACAAACTTATTCTTTTTATTTACTGAGCTAGCAAGTTTGTCAATTGTACAATATCTCTTTTCCTTTAAACAGTCACTATATCTTTTAAATCTTGCCAGCCTTTTTCTCATGCCAACACCTTTATAAGTAAGCAGAACACTTCCTACAAAAAAAGCTGCAACTATACTAAGCGAAATCATTATTCCTGATTTCAAAATATCACTTCTTACTCCAAAAGTTGCAACAACAGAAAGTACAAAGGTACTTATGCCAAACGCTATGCTTCCAAAACCCCCAACATAATTATATATAGTACCTGCATATTTCCCTTTAGGCTTTTTATTTATGTATTTTTCTATTTCATTTTCATTATTAAATTTGAACATATTTTTTATATATTCACTATTAGAATAGTCTTTAACCTTTTTCCCTAAATAATCAGAAACATCTTTTATCTGATTCTTAACTTCATTAACGGTATTTTCTGCTGTATTATTAAAAGAATTTCTCATTCCACTAAAGTCTATATAATCAAGAGCATTCTGCACAGTTTTTTTAATTTCATCTTCTATATCAGAAAAATCATTTTTGCCCATATATTTTCCTCCATTTTGCTTTTTATACTTATATTGTATCTATTTAATTATATATTAAAGTGTTTTTAATTACAATTTACACCTCTTGTGATTTAATGCTTCTCAAACTTGTTATAATTTAAAAATTCCTCTTCATTTAAAAATTTAATTTTTTGTCCTCTTTCAGATAGATCCATAGCTTTTTTCATCTTAGTACTCATCTCAGCCCTACTGAGATCTGATATTCCACTCACATTACTTACTAAAATTGTTGTCTTTCTAGTAACACTACTACCTGCTGTCCCCCCTAATAATCTTACAGCTCTATAGGCTTCTTCCCTAGACATTGATGCAAGCTTTCCTGTAATTACAACAACCTCATTCATAAAAGCATCTTCTGCAAATCTATCTACTACTCTCTGCTTTTTATAAGAATAAATTTTAGACGATGTTCTATATACTCTGCCCTTAGTAGATGACGGTACATATCCATCTTTATTTACCTTTCCAATAGTAACGCCTAATAAGTTAGATATTTCTTCAATATCATAGCAGTTTAATTCATCACAGATATTAGTAAGTATATTACCACATGCAAGTGCATCATACAACGCATCATGGTGTTTAAATTCATACCCTAATAACTCATTAACTGTATTAAGTTTTGCATTATCAATACTTTTATAAAAATTTCTTGCAAGCTTCATCGTACATATATAATTAAATTCTGGCAGTTCAATATCATATAACTCTGCACTTTTTCTTAATACAGAGATATCAAATGATGCATTGTGTGCTATTATAAGGCTGTTTTCAAAGTACTTTTTAACCTTCCACCACACTCCATCAAATTCTAATTCATTTTCAACCATTGCAGGTCTTATTCCATGAATCCCTATATTTATAGGCATAAACCTCATTTCCTTTGGTTTAATTAAATGGTGTATCTTTTCTACAACCTTCCCATCTTTCACAACAACTATACCAAGGGAGCATGCACTACTTCTTTTTTCATTTGCCGTTTCAAAATCTAATGCTATAAAATCCATTTGTTTTCCTCAACTTATCTTTATAATTTAAATTATTTATTCTTTATTTTATCACACCAGTATAATTACTTATAAATAAGTTCACATAAAATTGATATTTTCAGATAGTTATTCTACAATTTATATAGTAAAAATCTTTAATACTGCGAGGTAATGTTTAATGAGTAAAATCATAACAATTCAAAAACCAAAAATATTTGATGAATTAATTGAAATAACTAATGTATATAATGAAATAATACTAGAAGATAAATTACAATGCAAAACTTTAAATAATGATATTATTGAAGATAAGAATGAGCCTGGATTCACCATAGACTCCTGTATATTTAGAAATGTTGTTTTTAGTGGATGCTCATTTAGAAATATAGATTTGCTAGATGCTGTTTTTGAAGATTGTGACTTGTCTAATATAGATTTTGGTAACGGAAGCATACATAGAGTGGAATTTGTAAACTGCAAACTATTAGGTGCAAAGTTCGATGAATGCTCATTAAAAGATGTTTTTTTCAAAAACTGCCTTGCTAAATACTCTAATTTTTCATTTTCAAATCTTAAATCTATAAATTTTATAGAATGTAACTTAGAAGAATCAATTTTTCAAGAAGCTTCATTAGTTAAAACTATATTTAAAGATACTAATATTATCAATGGGTATTTTAACAAAACTAAGCTTAATAAAATTGATTTTACTGACTGTGATATTACAGGAATTAGTGTAGAAATAAATGATTTATCTGGTGCTATTGTATCACCTACTCAAGCTCTTGACCTTACAAGACTTCTTAATATAACTATAAAATAATATTTATTTTATTTAAATTCTAAAAATTTTATACTGCATAATTAAATTCTTTAGAGTAAAACTTATCTACAAAAAACACGGACATTTAGTTCTTAATTTAATACTAAAAACTAAATGTCCGTGTTTAATTTTATTTTTTAATTATTAATCCTAAAAATATATTCTTGAAGTGAATTAATTTCCTTACACAATGATTCTATGCCATTAGAAATTTCAATTTCTCTATAATCCATTTTTGTACCTAATTCAATATTGTTTGCCATAGATTCATAGACAAAAACTATATATTCTAATTGTTTATTAGATATATTTATTTTTTCTTCACTTGCAGAACATTGTGCTAATAGATAATTTATTCGTTCTAATCCATAGACTATAGGCCACATCATTTCAAGTTTTTTCTCATCATTAGGAATTTCACCCAAAGCTGTATTATATGCCAAATTAAAATTATCAAAATCAATTTCAATTTTTTGTTTTAGAATGTTAATATTTTTTTCTTCACCAGATTTACCTAATGCAAAAATCATCTTTGCCTGACCATGTAGTGTTTTTACCATAAGGCCATTTAATCTACTAGATGCTGATTTTCTTCCTATTAAATAAGTTCCTATAAGACCTATTGCAGATCCTATAACTATATTAATCATACGAGCTGAAGCAAGATTAGCTGTCGTATAAGCATTAGAAGATGCTTCTGCTATTAATATTGCATTTGGTGTGAAAAATATTGTAGCAAGTGCATAATTCTTAGCTATTAAAAATTCTGTTAATATAGTTAATATCATATTAAATACTGCAATAAAATAGCTTTGTGGATTGAGATATCCAATACACATAGCTACTCCTACACCAAAAATGGTTCCAATAGAACGCTGTATTGATCTATGGAATGTAGTCATTATAGTTGAACCATACATAACCGATGCACACGATAATACAATCCAATAAGTCTTAGGTATATCCAGCTTATAAGCCACAAATGCTGAAACCATTAATATTACTCCATATCTTAGTGAGTTTCTAAAGACTATAGAATTTTTATCAATAGATTTTCTAATTATCATTGGTAATGATGGTTTTGTAATTTCAATACTGTTGCCAATATACTCTAAAGGTATATTCATTATTGATTCTATATCATATATAATTTCTAAAAGTTTATCATATTCGGGATATACACCTTTATCTATATTTTTTATTACTACTTTTTTATCAGACTGCAGATCTATCTGCTTCTGTAATTCTTCAATGATAAATATTATTTCATCTGGCAACTTATTATTCTCATCAAGCTCTAACATTTTCAAAAACATTTTATTTGCATATTCATTTAAAAGATATAGTCTATTAAAAACAGGTGAAATCTTCCACTTTACATAACCTGTAGTTAAAATTTCCTCTGTGTCTTTTAATGAATTAACCACATTACTTTTAACTCTAGTCAAATCAGTTTTTCCTATACTGTTTGCAAACTGAAACAAATTAGAATATAGCTTATTAACTCTTTTTATTTCAGGTCCATGGGGATTACGGAAATACCCTACCATACTAACTAACCACGAAAATAAACTACCAGCCAATACATACAAAGCAAAGATAGGAATACTAGAACTATCCATTTTAATACCTATTGTCATTGTAAATGTCATTATAAAAAATAGAGCCGCAGGCCCTCGTATACTTAATATTCCAAAAATAAATGTTGATACTGAACCTATTATTCCAACTACTAGTATTGCGAACCATGGATGATCTGAAAGAACTAATCCTAATGTTGAACAAAATGTAATAGCTATAGCAACTAAGAACATCTTTTTTATTCTCTGAGCATAAGGTTCATTTGCTACATACATGTATGTAAATCCACCTATAGATGCCCACATTCCATATTTAGGCCTATTCAATAAAAAACCTAGAATTATTGGGAATGCTGTACATATCGCTGCGCATATGACTCTTTCTAAAGACACTGGAACTTTTTTAAACTTAAACAACTGTTTAACTATCTCTTTGTGCATAACTTCCCTCCTATTCATTTGTTTATTTAATAAAAGAATTGCAAATTTGAAATAATATATTTAAAATTCTTCTATTTTACTCATATGTCAAATCGACCTAAACCTTGTAAAATTCTCTCTTTATAGCATTTTGCCCTTTCCACAATAGGTTATTCTACTCCCCGTTTATGTGTATTGTCAAATAACATGCCACCTAATGGAATATTTACATATTCATAGTTAAATCCCTTTATACTTTTATAGATGTATTATAGTTTTTTAACACTAATAACAATCACAATATAAATACCCCCTGTTTCATAACAGGGGGTATTTATATTTGTAATTCTATCTTAATTTAAGCAGAAATTATCGTGATAAATATCCAGTATATTCACTTGTATGAAGAAGCTTATTAGCATTTTCTATTCTATCCTTAGTTGGAGCATCTACACCTTTTAATGGATAATCCATACCAAGTTGTTCCCACTTATACTCTCCAAGTGAATGATAAGGTAATACTTCTACACGATCAACATTATTTAAAGACTTAATAAATTCATCAAGCTTTATTAATTGTTCATCATTATCACTTCCACCAGGTACAAGTACATGACGAATCCACATAGGTTTATTTATCTCTGATAAATATCTTGCCATATCAAGAATGTTTGTATTAGTCCATCCAGTAAGTATTTTATGCTGTTCTTCATTTATCTGCTTTATATCAAGCATTACAAGATCAGTCACTTCCATAAGTTCTTTGAACTTACTAAAGAAAGGTTCTTTTCTTGTAAAAGAATTTCCTGAAGTATCAAGTGTAGTGTTAATACCCTTAGCCTTAGCTTTCTTAAAGAAATCTATTAAGAAATCTATTTGAAGAAGAGGCTCACCACCACTTACGGTGATGCCGCCTCCCTTTTTCCAATAAGCTTTATATCTAAGAGCTTGAGCTAAAAGCTCATCTGCAGTTTTTACTTCTCCACCATCCATCTTCCAAGTATCTGGATTATGGCAGAATTGACATCTCATATGACATCCTTGTAAAAAAACTACAAAACGTACTCCAGGTCCATCAACAGAGCCAAAACTCTCTGTTGAATGGATTCTTCCTGTAATTATATCAGGATTAGATTGTTTGATGGAATGTTCTTGAGATAACATCTAATTGTTGTTCTCTTGTTAAATCGATGAATTTAACAGCATATCCTGATACACGGATAGTGAAGTTAGCATATTCTTCTTTTTCTGGATGTTCCATAGCATCTTTTAATTTTTCGATACCAAATACGTTAACGTTAAGGTGGTGTGCACCTTGATCAAAGTATCCATCTAAAACTTGAACTAACTTATCTACTTGTTCACCTTCATTGTGTCCTAATGCAGATGGGCTGATTGTTTGTGTATTAGAAATACCATCTAATGCCCATTCATATGGAAGCTTAGTTAATGAGTTTAATGAAGCAAGTAATCCACTTTGTTCTGCTCCGTAAGATGGGTTAGCTCCTGGTGATAATGGAGTCCAAGCTTCACGTCCGTCTGGCATAGCTCCTGTATACTTACCATATACTACGTTTGAAGTAATAGTAAGGATTGATGTAGTTGCTTCTGAATTTCTGTATGTATGTCTCTTCTTGATCTTGTCAAGGAATGATTTTAATACATATACAGCTATATTATCAGCTCTGTCATCGTCATTACCGTATTTAGGGAAATCTCCTTCAACTTCGTAATCTACAACAACACCAGCTTCATTTCTGATTGTCTTAACTTTAGCATATTTAATTGCTGAAAGTGAGTCTACTACGTGAGAGAATCCAGCTATACCAGTAGCAAATGTTCTTCTTACATCTGTATCGATAAGAGCCATTTCAGCTGCTTCATAGTAGTATTTATCATGCATATATTGAATTAAGTTTAATATATTTACATAAAGGTCAGCTAACCAATCACTCATTTGTTCGTATTTAGCGATTACTTCATCATAATCTAAGTATTCTGAAGTTATTGCTTTGAAATCAGGTCCAACTTGTTGACCAGACTTTTCATCTATACCACCATTGATAGCGTATAATAAACATTTAGCAAGGTTAGCTCTAGCTCCGAAGAATTGCATTTCCTTACCAGTTTGTGTAGCTGATACACAGCAGCAGATTGAATAGTCATCTCCCCATACTGGTTTCATAACGTCATCATTTTCGTATTGGATAGAACTTGTATCTACTGAAATCTTAGCTGCATACTTCTTGAAGTTTTCTGGAAGTGCAGAAGAATAAAGTACTGTTAAGTTTGGTTCTGGTGATGGTCCCATGTTTTCTAATGTGTGTAAGAAACGGTAGTCATTCTTAGTTACCATGTGACGTCCATCAACACCTACACCACCTACTTCAAGAGTAGCCCATGTTGGATCTCCTGAGAATAATTCATTATAAGAAGTAATTCTTGCGAATTTAACCATTCTGAATTTCATTGTGATATGGTCGATTAATTCTTGAGCTTCTACTTCTGTAAGAGTACCATTATCAAGGTCTCTTTGAATGTATATATCAAGGAAAGTAGAAATACGTCCTACTGACATAGCAGCACCATTTTGAGTTTTTATTGCTGCAAGATATCCAAAGTATAACCATTGAACAGCTTCTTTAGCGTCTTTAGCTGGTTGTGATATATCATATCCATAGCTTTCAGCCATTTTCTTCATACCAGCAAGTGCTCTATATTGTTCTGAGATTTCTTCTCTTTGACGGATAACATCATCTGTCATAGTTCCATCGCCGCAGTTATTGAAATCTTTGAATTTTTCTTCCATAAGAATATCAATACCATAAAGAGCAACTCTTCTGTAGTCACCTACGATACGTCCACGTCCATAAGTATCTGGAAGTCCAGTGATTATATGACTGTGACGAGCTTTTTTCATTTCTGGAGTGTAAGCATCGAATACTCCTTGGTTGTGTGTCTTATGATATTCAGTGAAGATTTTATGTAATTCTGGATTTGGTTCATATCCATAGTTTTTACAAGATTCTTCAGCCATTCTTATACCACCATATGGCATGAATGCTCTTTTAAGAGGTTTGTCTGTTTGAATACCAACAACTTTTTCAAGATCTTTTAAAGATTCATCGATATATCCAGGACCATAAGCTGTAAGTCCAGCAACTACTTCTGTTTCCATGTCAAGTACGCCGCCCTTAGCTCTTTCTTCTTTTTGTAATTCCTGTAATCTACCCCAAAGTTTATTTGTTGCTTCTGTTGGATCTGCAAGGAAGCTTTCATCACCATCATATGGTTTATAGTTCTTTTGAATGAAGTCTCTTACATTGATTTCTTCTTTCCATAGTCTTCCTTCAAAGCCAGACCATTGTTCTTT
>DPOH01000271.1:0-832 GCA_003539755.1 Clostridium sp. | reverse complement strand
CAAAGCCAGACCATTGTTCTTTGTCTAACATGTCCATTCCTCCCTAATATATTTATATACATGTATTTAAGATTTATTTATTAATAAAATATAAGCTAAATAAGCTAAACTCAATAAAATTTATAAATTTTACAAATTTATACGAAATATTAATACGAATTTAATAAAAAAACTCATATTATATTACTTATTTAGATTATGTTTCACTACATTATATATTTTATATGCTATCTAATATTTTGCATAGTATATTTAATTATTTTTAAAATATACTTATAAAAATATATATTTTCCTGTTATTTATCGATTTTTTTCGACATTATTTTTCTTATTTAATAAAAAAAATCGTGTTTAGATAACTTTTTCATATTTATCAACCTCTAATCTTGGAATATATAGTAAATTTAAACGTTTACTCAAAGCAATCAAAACAACTTATTTTATTAAAATATTAAAATTGCATATATAATTAAATTTCGTGATTAAAATCACGTTTTAAAAATTAACTATATCGATATAATAATCATTACAATCAATTGTATAATATTGTATATTTAAATTTTTATTCTAATTTTTCTATTAATTATTTACCTTTTGTAAAAAATATTTTTCTAATTCATTATAATTTTCTTCAGCTATCTTTTTTCTATTTGCTATTTTCTTTATTTCTTCATTATCTTTCTTTATACTAGTTTGAATATTAATTCTAAAATTTTCTATAGTCACAAGTAATTCTTCTCTTATTTTAGGAATTATATCTATTATTCTTTTTATTCCATAAACATACTCATCATCTGTTAAACTAAAACATTGGAATAATCCAGAAGTAAGT
>DPOH01000284.1 GCA_003539755.1 Clostridium sp. | reverse complement strand
TGTATTATAGTTGTACAATATATCTATATGTATTTTTATTTTTTGACAATTACTCGCATAAATGTTATAACTTAATAATATTTACGCATCTATAAAAGGAGATTATAAATGAATATAAAATCTAAATTTAATGTAAAAGATGAAAGAAATCTAACCATGCTTGTCGACTTCTATGAACTTACAATGGGAAGCGGTTATTTTGAACAACATTTAAAGGATAAAATAGCTTATTTTGATATGTTCTTTAGAAGAGTTCCTGATGGTGGTGGATATTGTATAATGGCTGGTGTTGAACAGCTTATTTCATATCTAAGCAACCTAAAATTCTCAGAAAACGATATACAATATTTAAGAGAAAAAAATCTATTCTCTGAAGAATTTTTAGAATACTTAAGCAATTTTGAATTCAGTTGTGATGTATGGGCTGTACCAGAAGGTAATCCTGTATTTCCTGGTGAACCATTAGTTACTGTACGTGGTCCGGTTATTCAAGCCCAATTCATTGAAACAATGATACTTCTTACAGTAAACCATCAAACTCTTATAGCTACTAAGGCAAATAGAATCTGTAGAGCTGCTGACGGACGTCCTGTAATGGAATTTGGTTCAAGAAGAGCTCAAGGATACGATGGAGCCATTTATGGTGCAAGAGCGGCAATAATTGGAGGATGTAGTTCAACAGCATGTACTCTTTCAGACAGAATGTTTAATATTCCTGCTGTAGGAACAATGGCTCATAGCTGGGTACAATTATATGATTCTGAATATGAAGCATTTAAAGCCTGGGCAGAAGTATACCCTGAAGATTGTGTATTATTAATAGATACATATAATGTAATAAAATCAGGTATACCAAATGCAATAAAAGTATTTGATGAAGTTCTTAAACCAATGGGTATAAGACCAAAAGGAGTAAGAATTGATTCAGGCGATATAACATACTTAACTAAAAAATGCCGTAAAATGCTTGATGATGCTGGATATGAAGACTGTGGAATAGTTATTTCAAATTCACTTGACGAACATATTATAAGAGATGTCTTAGATCAAGGTGCTTGTGTAAATTCATTTGGTGTAGGCGAAAGATTAATAACAGCAAAATCAGAACCTGTATTTGGCGGAGTATACAAACTTGTTGCCCTTGAAAGCAATGATGAAATAATTCCAAAAATAAAAATAAGTGAAAATGATGAAAAAATAACCAACCCTGGTTTCAAGAAAATAATAAGATTATTTGATAAAGATTCTCATAAAGCTTTAGCTGATTTAATTGCATTAAGAGATGAAAAAATTAATGAAAATGAGCCTTTAACTTTATTTGACCCTATTCACACTTGGAAAAGAAAAAAATTCAAAAACTTCTATACAAAAGATTTACAAGTGCCTATATTTGAAAAAGGTCAATGCGTATATGAATCTCCAACTGTATTAGAAATTAAAGAATTTGCTAAAACAGAAACAGATAAGTTATGGCCTGAAGTATTAAGATTTGAAAATCCTCATACTTATTATGTAGATCTATCGCAAAAGTTATGGTCATTAAAACAATCACTACTTCATAAATATACTGATTCATTTGAAAAATAGAAACAATTTACATTTTATAAAAATATTCAAGAGATATAATCATTCGAGATTATATCTCTTTTCTATATACATTTTATACAAAAAAGATACTAGAAATATAACAATAAAAACTTCTAATATCTTTTAAATATATTTAAAAACTAATTTTAATTCCATTTTCATCATCACAAGATTTTAAATAACTGTAATCATGCTTGATTATATCTTTTATATTAAATTCATTATCTGGTGAAGAACATTCATTAAATATACATTGTTCTTCGCTTTGATACTCCCCTTGTTCATTTATATGCATTGGGCATCCTCTATAACACTCTACTTTTACTCTCTTGCTTGACCAAAATGGACATTTCATAACATTCCCACCTTTTTATATGATAGTAAATATTTGTTTTTACTAGATTTAAATAAAAAACAAATTTAATTTCTCAATTTTAACCACTTTTCTAATTTTTAGTATTTTATACGTTTAATATGAATAATTCTCTAATTATTATATTACATTTTTTAGTAAAAGTAAAGTTTTATCAAATCTTATTCCATATATTAGAAAAAGCAGTCAAAAACTGCTTTTCCCTTTATTATTTATTTTAATTTTATTTTCTATATTCCATTATGCTTGTCCACCGTTTTTTTCAACAGATATATTAATAATTTCATTTTGAAATGCTTTTAGTAAAGCTTTTTCTAATACTTTTTCTTTGTCAAAATTCTCTATATCTTTGCAAACAGCAAATACTTTACACTTGTGTCCTGAAACATTCTTATAAGTTAATATAACATTTGGCTTATCATACTCAACATCAATAATTTTAATTCCCCATGCTATCTGAGCAAAATCTCCATCAATTGTTAAATGAGTTAACTCTTTTAACTTTTCACTTTCTTTGCTTGGATCATTAATTATTATTAGTTCGTCTCCTAC
>DPOH01000023.1 GCA_003539755.1 Clostridium sp. | reverse complement strand
AAAATAAAAAGTGAATAAAAAAAAAAAATAAAAAAAGATTAAAAAAAAAAAAAAAGTAGAATGATTGAAAAAAAAGAAAGTAAGGGAACAAATTAAAATATAAATAAAGCAAATGAACAGAGAAATACATTATATAGTCAATATGAATAACGAAAATAGCAAAGATTTAATGAGATTAATTCAAGGAAAATATATAAGACTAAGTAAAGGTCAAAAGCTTATTGCTGAATATATACTTAAAAATTATGATAAAGCAGCATTTATGACTGCGGCAAAACTTGGAGTAGCTGTAGGAGTATCTGAATCAACTGTTGTAAGATTTGCAAGTGAAATTGGATTCTCAGGTTATCCTAAATTACAAAAAGCGCTTCAAGAATTAATTAAAAATAAACTGACTACAGTTCAAAGATTAGAACTTAGAAATGATTATTTTACCGATGGGGATGCCTTAAAGGGTGTATTAAAAGCTGATATGGAAAATATAAGGTCTACATTAGAAAAAATAAATCAAAAAACATTCCAGGATGTAGTTAAGAGTATATTTGAAGCAAAAAGAATATATATAATAGGACTTAGAAGTTCAACAGCAATTGCTGAGTTTTTAGGATTTTATTTAAATATAATTCTTCAAAATGTTAAAGTGGTAAGTTACGGAATATCAGATGTTTTTGAACAGATGATAAGTGTTGGAGATGGAGATCTTGTAATAGGAATTGGTTTTCCAAGATATGCAGCTAAAACTATAGATGCATTAGAATTTTCAAGAGATAGAGGAGCAAAAGTTGTAGCACTTACAGATAGTCTTTTATCGCCTTTAGCAACAAAAGCAGATTATACATTAATTGCTCAAAGTAATATGGCATCTTTCGTTGATTCATTAGTTGCGCCTTTATCAGTTGTAAATGCACTTATAATAGCTGTTGGAATGAGAGAAAAAGAAAACATATCAGATGTATTCGCCAATCTTGAACAAATATGGCAGAATTATAATGTCTATTCTTATAATAATAAAAATGTAGCAGATGATTAAAGAATTATTTAAGGTATAAAAGCATGCTTTTATACCTTTTTGCTTAGAAAATTATATTAATTAATATTGTATATACTAGGATTATATAAGCTAAATATATTTTTGTATTTCGATTTACAATGTATAGTGAAAGTTTTGCTATATAGTAAATTTTTATTGCAAAATAAATAAGAAAAAAGAACTTATATGATGAATAATATTTAGTCTATAAAGTTTTATTTATTGAAAAAATTATAAGGAGAAAAAAAGTGGATTTAAATATTAAACTTCCTGAAGATGTGAAATTTATAATAAAGACTCTTATTGAAAATGGGTATGAAGCATATATAGTAGGAGGCTGTGTCAGAGATAGTATTATAGGTAGAAATATAAATGATTGGGATATGACTACATCTGCAGAACCAGAAAAGGTTGTTGAGTTGTTTGATAAAGTCATATTGACAGGAATAAAACATGGAACTGTTACTGTTGTTATTAATAATAATCATTATGAGATTACAACATTTAGAAATGATGGTGAATACGATGACAATAGACATCCTATAAAAGTTGAATTTGTAAAAACTTTAAGAGAGGATTTAGCTAGACGTGATTTTACGATTAATGCAATTGCTTATAATGAAGAATGTGGAGTTCAAGATTATTTTCATGGAATAAGTGATTTAAACAATAAAATTATAAGAACAGTTGGTGATCCAGTATTAAGGTTTAATGAAGATGCATTAAGGATGTTAAGAGCAGTTAGGTTTTCAGCACAGCTTGGTTTTAGAATTGATGAAAATACGTTTGAGTCTATAAAAAAAGTAAGTAGCAATATAGTATATATATCTAAAGAGAGAGTAAGAGATGAACTTAATAAGATAATATTAAGTGATAATACCAAGTTTATAGATCTAAAGAATAGTAAATTATTAGAGCATTTAATTCCAGAATTGAATGATATTAATAATGATAAATTACTCCAGTTAAATAATATGAAGAATGATATAATCATAAGACTTGCTGTTTTGTTAATGAATTTAGGAGAAGATTTAGCTGAGAATGTATTAAAGAGATTTAGGTATGATAATAATACTATAAGGAATGTGATCTTGCTTATTAAGCATAAAGATTTCCATTTGGACAGTACGATTAATATTAAAAAAATGCTTAATATTATAGGCGAAGATCTAATATATGATTTAGTAAATATAAAAAAAGCTCAAATAATATTAAGTTCAGACGAAAGTAAAAATAATAAGTTAAATTTAATAGATAAATCCTTATTAAATATTAAAGATATAATAAATAGTGGGCAATGCTATTCGTTAAAGCAAATGAATATAAATGGAAGGGATTTAATTGAGCTAGGGTATAAAAAAGGAAAAAACATAGGTGAAGTCCTAAATCATTTATTAAATCTTGTTATGGAAAATTCTAAATTGAATAATAAGGAAGTTTTAATTAGGATTGCAGCAGAAATCACAGATAAGTAGAGAAGTATTTAAAAAGAATTTATTAAATTTTTATTTAACAAATTCTTTTTTTATATAAAATTAATAATTTTTTCAGCATTTTAGTCCTCTTCTTGGAAAGAGTAAACGATTTTAACAGATTAAAAAAAGTAGATTCCAATCGTACTATGTTCTAAAAGAGAAATTCAAAAAAAAAAAAGAAGTAACTATGAACTTCTACGAAAACCTAAAAAAAATTGCAAAAGAAAATAATATCTCACTTAATCAAATAGAAAGCGATTTGGGCTATTCAAAAAACACACTATATAATTATAAGAAAAAAAAGCCTAACGCTGAGCGTATAAGAGAAATTGCTGAATATTTTAATGTTTCTTCTGATTCTTTAATTGGTGTTGAGACAGACGAAAAACAAACCCCTGAATTTTCTGTTATTCAACGTCGAGCTAAGGAATTAACTCCTGAACAACAAAGAGAACTCATTGAGTTAATGGAACGTGCCTTCAACAAGTTAGACAAAGGAGAACTCCATCTTGACGAGTCCGACGATTTCTAATCTCAAGCCACATTTTAATTTAGCTCAACAATCTGCATATAATGTACTTGCTTCTTCCAATATTTATGAATTACCAGTTAATCTCAAAAAACTAGTACGTAGCTATAATATTCAATTACAAAGCTACACTATGTTTGCTAAAGATATGGATATTCCTTTGGAAATGGTAACTTCATTATGTGCTTCTGACGATGGCTGTATTATGAAAAGAGGAGATGGCACATACCTCTTACTTTATAATGATTTAGTTACCAATATAGGACGAGTGAGATTTACAATTGCCCATGAATTTGGGCATTTTATTTTAAAGCACCATGATGAAACTGATGAAACTACTATTTCACGAAATAATCCATTTATGAGGTTGCGTGATAAAAAGTACGATCGGTTTGAGCAAGAGGCTAATTATTTCGCTAAAAGATTAATTGCACCAATCCCTTTAGTAGATGAGTATATCCATAATTTCCAGACAGCTCCGCTATCTACACAATTCATTTCAGAAATTTTTGGAACTTCTAAAGAATTCGCAGGATATATTAATAAAGAATTGGATAACAGAAGCAAAAAAACTAATATAATACGAGAAACTCACAGATTACTCGACAATTTTCACGATTTTTTATATCATGAATTTAATACAAAATTTTGTTTTACATGCAACTCTATTTCCCCCGTCTCCTACAACTGTTGTAGTATCTGTGGAAATAATAATTTTATTATCCCCACCATCAACAATTTTACTCAATTACATTATTTAAGAAAGAACCGCTCTATGATCTACCAAAAACTAGAACTAGATAAAGACGGACGCTTATGTGAGAAGTGCCCTATATGTGAAAATGAAAATCTCCATGATAATTATTGTCAAATATGCGGTATAGATATTATTAATAAGTGCACTGGTATAAAAGAAAGTCCCAGTGGTTTTTTAATCACAGGAGGAGCTTGTAAGACTCCGTTAGATGGTGATGCTAGATATTGTTATAATTGTGGTGCTCGAGCTACTTTCTTAGAAAACAAAATACTCCCTATATGGTTAGAAAATCACCCATCCGAGACTGCATAATTCACCTAGTAAAGAGATACACAAATTAAAAAGTCGTTGTGTTTAATAACTTAACGGCTTTTTAATTTGTGTATTGGGTTTTAAGAACAACTACTTCCCAAGTTTAAGAAAAGAAATCAACTTATACAATTAATGTATATAAAAAGCCCAACAAATGTTGAGACTTCTATACTTTATTTATGAATTATAAATTTTTTACGATAAAGATAAATCACTGTAACACTTAGCAAGACACTGCCCATGATAATGGAATAAAGAACCATATTTGAACCTGTATCCGGGAGGACAACATCACGTTTATTAGGAATACTGAAATTTATAGAATTTAACTGGTCATCCTCTTGGAGAGCGAAGTCATAATTAAAGTCTTTAATATCCTCCTCCCCTATATACTTAACAATGACTTTTGAACCATCATCCTCAATTTCAATTATAAAATATCCTGTTAAAACTTTATAGCCCCTTGGTGCTTCTGTTTCCTTAAGGTAATATGTTTCCCCAGGCTTCAATTGTAAGGCTGGTGTGAATTGAATACGTCCATCTGAATCAGAAATACCCGTTGCCAGACTATCTCCCAATTCAGTACCATTCAAAGTATCAGTAATTTCAAATTTTGCCCCTTTAATAGCTTTTTCAGAAGCTGCATCTACTTTATTGAGTAAAAGCTCAAAGTCTTTCAAATGATTTGTCACTTGTAATGATACATCTTTTGTTTGACCAGGTTTAATTATGAATTTATGGGGTGTTGTATCTAGCTCATAACCGTTTGGAGCTTTTGTTTCCACAAACTGATATTGCCCAGGCGCAAGTCCTTTAACATATATCTGTCCGTCCTCATCTGTTGTTAAGTCTTTTTGAAGAATATTACCCTCTTTATCTTGTAAATCAAAAATAGCTCCTTCAAGCAACTGGCTAAAATCATCTACTTTAGTTAATTTTACGTTACCTGGTATCATAGTATTTTCTTTTGTTACTTGTAGAACTTCAGTTTGCCCACTCTCAATAGTAAACTCTACTGGTGTACTATCCAAATCATAATTTTCTGGTGCTTTTGTTTCAATTAATTTATAATTTCCTGGCTCTAAATCTTTGATAAGAATCTCACCCTTACTATCTGTCGTCAATCCAGTTTGGAGAACTTTTCCATTACTGTCTTGTAATTCAAATTCTGCACCAGTTAGAGCTTCTTTTGTTTTATTATCAACTTTCGTTAATAGTACATTCCCTAGAGCATTTACAACTGCTCCCACGCGTTCCGGTTCTACAACTTGGAGGTTATTTGCAGTATAAGCAAATGAATTCCAAGTCGCTCGATCACTTGTAGGTGTTAAATAATTGAGCAAATCTTTATCCAGTTGTTCAGGAGTTTTCATTGAGAAGTTAAATACAACTTCTTCTCCACTGACCCAATCTGCGCCTTCCATTTCAATGATAAAACTATGGATTTGGCTCCAATCCGTAACTTGCTCTGCAGTTTTCCAGTCTGGAGTTTGTGCTCCAGCTGGGTCTTTTAAATGTTCCGTTGTCCCAGGATATATAACATTTTTATCTAAATCTTTTCTGCTTGGGTTAGTGGCTGGACTGTATTTAACTGTTGCTTTTCCTGCCCAAGATTCTGGTAAAGTCACTGCACCTGTTAAGGTTGGGGTAAACCTACTATTTCTTACCACATTGTCTGTGATGCCTAAATCCCCAACGCTAGGAAGAACTTCCATCAAAGTAAACGTACCTACTTTTGCACCATTATTTGTCATGGCCAATTGATAATCAATTGTTCCCCCTAAAGAGGCATGACCTAATTTTGAATATTCGCTATCTTGGTCACCTTTAACCAATTTTGTTGTTTTGATACTATTCGTTTTAATCATCGTATACTCATTAGAAGAGAGGACACGTTTCTGCGTTGTATTCCCATCACCATTCAGATCCTCTTTGTCTGTTTCCAAATAAGAATCTGTGAGTTTACTGGCCCCTGTAGGCACTGTTAACTCATCGTCTCCTGAGAACCCCCACATGTCCATATGTAATGGACTTACTGCATCTTCCTCAATAATCACATTGAATTTGTAAGTACCACCTTGGCCTGGCGCAAACATTGGTGAGGTATATTGTACTTTAATCAGTTGACGTCCTGTATCGCTATAATTTTCGCTAACTACTTTTGCACTACCGTATAAATTGCTATCGACTGGATCTAAGAGGTTACTTGAGTTAGAAAATTGGTATTCCGGATTGTCTTTATTTAACAGAACACCTTTAGGTAGAAGAACCATTGACTCAAGCGGTCCATTCATAGACGCTCCAGAAGCTGATGTGTTTGAAAATTTTCCTACAACGCGGTTTTCTCCTGGTGTAACAATCCCAGAATTAGAGTTTTCAAATTTTATGGTAGACTTCGCAATTATTTTTTCTTCTTGCGGAGCTTTTACAACTTCTGCATAACGTTCTCCTGTATTTTTTTCTGGATTAATAGCATCTTCAACTGTACCGGCAGCGTTTGTTACCAACTTATCAGAATGATCATATCCCTCAATGTCATAAACCACTCGATTTATAACACGCCCACTATAGTTTGGTTCAATAGAGAAATATGTTCTAATTGCCTGCTTTACACTCATTCCGGCTGGCGCATAGCGATAACTGTATCTGATGGACTCGACATGCGTACCCGCAGCTATTCCATAGTCCGTTAAACGATAGACTTTTCTATCTTCTGCATCAGTAACTATTTTTTGTTCTTTACCATCTATTGTTACATAAATATCCATAATAGGATGCTCATCACCTACCAATAAGTGCTCATCCCATACACTTTCTCCTAAATCATTCTTTACCGAATTAGGAGAATACTTATAATTTGGTGCTTGAATATATGACAAATTAAGGTGAGAATCTATTGTATAATTTATCTCATATTTTGTAAGGGCTTTTGTAGGATGGTCTGCCCTGTTTACAGGGGTACTGATAGAAAAACCTAGTACACCTGAGTCATAGACCAATGGATCTGGATTCACATTATCTAGCGCAGTCGATATAGATCCTATACCATCTGTCGGCCCATAGTGTGTGGGTACCCAATATATTCCAGATGTATTCACACCATTTGGATCTTTGGCCGCTGCTGTAACACTGGCAGAACTACTGTGTGAAATCTTTTTATCTGTTATATCTGTTCCTGTCACATTAACGGTATTTTTAAACTGCTGGAAATTTTCAATATCTTTATCAAAAGCAACTTTTACATCAATGGACTGATCAAAAACTTGGCCTGATGCTACTTCTTGTACGGAGAGTGAAGGCGCATCAAACTCCCAAGTGATTGTGCGAGAAGCTTCATCATATTTTCCTCCACCGTTATCACTGACATAGCTCATACCCGCAGGTAAAGTATCTTTGATGATTATTTTAGACCCATCCTTAAAATAAAGGTAGCCTTTTTCCTGTGAATCCGCAGATACGGTAATATTCCATACTCCAGTATCCCCAGCTGTCGGGGGATCCTTCTTCACTTCCCCGTCGGAATCAAGCGTCTCTTTATATTTTTTGGTACTTGTTAACGTTGAACTAGCATTCACAGTTACTATTGCTTCACTCTTTGCATTCCCCGTAAAGTCTGAGGATTCAAAGTTTGCGGTGACAGGAACTTTTGTTCCATTCGCTGTTGTTCCATTCACTGTTTTTAAACGAATTTTTGTCACATAAGCTTGACCAGATTGAACTTTTTTCATATCCCATACTAACTGGTCATTTACTTGCTCAGGTATCACATCTGCAATACTCATATCCGATAGAGTTCCACTTATTTCCGCTCCCTTAGGAATGTCTACAACTATTTTTGAGTTATTATATTCTGTTTGACTCCCTGTGACCTTAAATTGGAGATAAAATATTGCATCATCTCCCGAAGAAACAGTACTCACTACAGGTGAGATATCAAGGTCTACATTGATATCTCCTACCCTCGGCAAGGCCTCTTCTGGAGTGGTATTTCCCTTTGTAGCTTCTTGAATACTCTTTTCTTCTGAGGACTTCTGAGTCCTCTGTTCAACTTGGGACGTCGTAACATTATGACTATTAGCATAAGTAACTTGACTTGGCATTACACCCGTAAGGCTACTTAATACCATCATCAGAATGTTAACCTGATAAAAGATTTTTTTCAGCCTATTTTTCATTGTTTTCGCTCCTTATCCAATTGTGTTTTCACCATCATTTTTTTTCGCATATAAAAAACCAATCCTAATGCAATGAATAGTCCCCCAAAAATACCAAGGTTTGCTTTAAGTTCCCCTGTGCTTGGCAATTTTTTCCCTACCGTGGTGGTATCTGGAGAAGTAGGTGTACTTGGCATTGTTGTATCAGGATTTTCAGGAGTAGATGTCCCTGGTAATTCTGGCGTTTCTGAGTCTAGTAAAATATTTTTAGGATAGATATGTAACGTAGACATTAAGCCGTTCTCATTATACAAAGGTGTCACGATAACTATCGGATTCGCCTTTACTTTGACGTTATCCGGTGTCTTGCTCTCCACAATAAGATAAGCATGGGTGGCTCCGTCATCCGAAAGATGGAACTCCCCAAAACCTTTTTGTCCACTTACAGTTGCTGTTACAGTTGTTTGTAAAGGGGACATAGTCATGAAGTCATAGGTCTTATCAATTAATTTCTTCTGTGCTTCATCCTCTTCTAAGCCTGTGGCTGTCAGTGCTTCAAACTCAGAAGTGATATCATAAAGACTGAACTCAACACCGTCTAAACCTTCATAACTTGAATCAGGTAACTCTTGTCCCTGATTGTTAATTTCTAGATTGTTTCCTTCTTCGTTATCCGGCAAGATAACTTTATGAAGATAAATGTCTAAAGCATTACTTTCCGCAAGTACAGGGTTAGGGAGTGCAAAAGCAGTCACTAAACCTATACTACAGAGAAGTAAAGTCTTTACAAAGTTAAACTTTCTCATTTTTCACCTTCTTTTTCTTTTTTGATTTATTCACAACGTACAACAAGACAAAGGCAAGGAAGATTAATAGTATTCCTGTAATCAATAACTTTTTAAATGTCCAGAAGGTTGCACTTTCTTTTTGTTCAGGCGTATAAGGTACACGGTGCCCTCGCACGAGTAAACGGTGGCTGTTCACCCCTAAAGGTGTACAGGTCACAAGTGTGATAAGGTCCTTGTCTTTTTCCTGCCCAAAGTTATCCATGTTGTCTGGAGTAATGGTCTTGATTTGGTCTACCT
>DPOH01000341.1 GCA_003539755.1 Clostridium sp. | reverse complement strand
CTACTAAATTTGCCAAAAGAAAATTATTGCTGCTTATATAATTTTGAATATTAGGAGGTATCATAAATATAATTATGACCGCACCTATTATACCTTGTACTGTGACTACAATAGACACTAATATAACTAAGACCAAATAAATATTTAATCTATTAAAATTAATCTTTTTAAATTTTTTTGTATTAAATAAAATCACAGTAAGCACAAATACACAAAATGCTGCAATCCTTAATTTTATTAAAGCAGGATTACTTAGATTTATATCTATTATTCCTGTGTTTTCATTCTTTTGAATCCCCAATGCATACCCTTCAAACATTGCTATTTGAGATAATATATAACCAACTAAAACCCCTAAAATTAAGTTATAGTTAATTCTCTTAAATTTTATTCTCATATTTTATATCCTACTCCCCATACTGTCTTTATATATTCAGGGTTTTTAGAATCTTTTTCTATCTTCTGTCTAAGCTTAGTTATGTGAACCATTATAGATGTATCTGAAACTGAATACTTATCCCTCCATATAGTTTCATAAATCTTTTCCACGCTAAAAACAATATTTCTATTTCTAGCAAGAAGCTTTAATATTTCATATTCAGTAGGAGTAAGATTTTTTTCTTCTCCTTCAACTGTAACTATATGCTTTTCCGTATCTATTTCTAAATCTCCTATTTTGATAACGCTTTTATTATTATTAAAAACAGTATATCTTCTAAGCTGTGCTTTTACTCTTGCAATAAGTTCCATAGAGCTAAATGGCTTTGGAATATAGTCATCTGCACCTAAAGTAAGCCCTTGAATCATATGAATTTCTTCACTTTTTGCAGTTAGAAATATAACAGGCATTGTATACTCTTTTCTTATATTTATCAAAGCTGTAGTACCATCCATTTTAGGCATCATTATATCTAAAATAACTAAATCATACTGTTTTTCCTTTATAGCCTCTAATGCCTCTTCTCCATTAGATACTGTATCTATAGTAAATCCTTCTGCCTTTAAATAAATTTCAACTAGTTCTCGTATTTCTTTATCATCATCTGCTACTAATATTCTATGAGTCATAATTCCCTCCATAAAATCTTTATCTATAATTTTCTAGTATTCTTTTAACAATTTGCGTTAATTAAGCACTCTATTCTTCTTAATATTATTATCTTAAATTATAAAAATAAATATTTAATTTATCTCATATAAAACTATTAAGATTTCTTAATAATTTCATGCAAAAGCATGCTCATATCTATATTGGTCAAATATTTTAACTCTTATATAAATTGAACTCTTTACTGGTCAAACTAAAATATTTAATAAATGAATTGCTAAAAAGCTATATTGTAATTATTCATACATAATCACAATATAGCCTTCAAAATATATCTTCACTAAAAACTACACTACTTATACTATATCATTGATCCATTGGAATAATTGATCTAAATCATAGTCTCCACCATGACCTTGATTCCATGGAACTGCAAAATCTACATCTGCTCCAGCACCTTCTAATACATTTGCTAATATTACTGGTGTAGATATTGCTGTATCGCTATCTTTTAATCCATGTCTTATACGCCAGTAATTAGCCACATCTGATCCTTCAACTCCAATATAATTCATTGGATTCATCATTTTAATTATTTGTGAATCTGCTAATGTTCCAGCTCCTGATGTATCATTTGTCATACTGAATTCTGTAAAGTGTTGATTATCAACATCTTCTGTTCCGAATAAGTTATTTTCAGCACTTGCATTTCCATTAGATAAGTCAACTTTATCAAATGCTGGTGCTGCCTTTGATCTTGAAACATAATTAATATATCCATTAAAATCAATATCAGTTACAGTTCCATCTTTTATTGTAGCCCAAGTTATATCTGATAAATCTTTTCCTTGGTCTACAGCAGATTGTACTGATTGTATAACATAAGATTTAACATAATCTTTAAATGTACCATTTCCATCTGCATCAAGAGTAAGTGATTTTCCTTCACTATCAAGTAAATTTAAATTGTTTACATACTCAGGGAATGCAGCCTTTAATTCATCTGAATATTTCATTTGCTCGTCATTTTGAGTTAATGTTTGTTTTTCTCTCTTTATCTGACCATTATCATCTTTTGATATGTTCATCTTTGTGTAATCATTTATTCCGTTAAATAACCATTCATATCCCATATCTGCATTATCAAGATTTGTTATTGGACAATAACATGAAGCTGCATAAACTGAATTTGAAGCATTGGCTGCTCCAATTTCTACTAAGTATGGTTTATAATCTTCATTATTTCCTGTAGCTCCAAGCAAAGCAGACATTGCCCCACCTGCACTTGTTCCATTTGAAATTATTTTATCTGCTGTTCCTGGCATAGCATCATCATTATAATGAAGATAACTTACTGCTGCCTTCAAATCTACAATTGCAGCAGGAGCCTTACCATAATAAGTTCCATCTGAATTCTGATTAGTGCGGCCTCTTGCACCTGGTGACGCTACAACATATCCTTTTTGAAGAGCCATAAGAAGAGAATTTGGTGTTCCTCCACTTTGTGAATCTGAATCCTTAGTCTTTCCCATTCTAGAAGCATCACCATCAATTCCACCTTGAAGTGATGGTGTACCTGGTTCTGCTGGCATATATCCACCTATATTATTAGGTAAAAATATAGGTGCTGTATCTGCTGTAAAATCACCTATAGATTCACCTTTAAAATACGCTTCTGGAATATATATATTCATACACTGATACTTTATATCTACTGGTTTTGCTACATATACAACATTTTCATAAGCACGAAAAGTAACATCTTGACCATTTACAGTCATAGTCTCTTTTTTATAATTATCCTTATTAAAATTTAAAACTGGATCAGTGACATTTTCTGTTACTTCTATATCAACTGCACTATTATTTGATGTATTAGAATTGTTAGAGCATCCTGCAAGTGATGATATTACAAGTGTAGCTGCAAGGAGTATTACTATCATTTTTGATTTCATTTATATTTCATCCTTTCGTTTCCCTATAAATACAATCTATTTAAAATAAAAATTTAACCTATATCTATTAAAAATTTTAACAAAAATATTTTAAAAAATTGTGACATAACTATGTCTTAGAAGTTAAAATATTAATTAGCACTTAGTTCGTGACAATATTTCCGTATTTATATAAATCATATTTTTAATTTCTATGTAAAGTAAATTCAAATCTTGTAAATTCAGATGTTACTTCGTCAACATAAATATCCTCTCCAAGATTTCTCATTATTTCTCTTGCAAGTGAAAGTCCAAGTCCTGAGCCTTTTTCATTATGCGATTTATCTCCTTTATAAAATCTATCAAATATAAATGCTACATCTTCTTCTGCTATAGGTTTCCCATTATTTTCAACACTCACTTTTATTATTTTTTTATTCCAAGATGCATCTACTTTTACATATCCATCTTTCTTTGTAAATTTAAACGCATTATCTATTAGTATAAATAATATCTGCATAATTCGGTCTTTGTTACTATAAAAATCCGGAATACTCAATGCTTTTTCTGTAATAATGAACTTTATATC
>DPOH01000201.1 GCA_003539755.1 Clostridium sp. | reverse complement strand
ATTATATGGACAAATTGTGACAATTCTGTGGCTAATAAATTAAAAAATTATAAACCTTTTCAAAAAATTTAAGTTATTGAATTGTGAGAAAAAATAGTATATTAAAATCTATTCTATATATAATGTATTCTTGAGATTTTAACAATATTAAATTATTAAATATAAAATAAGTAGATATGTTGGATAAATACATATATAATAAAAGATAGTAAAAGTGCACATAAGAAAGGGAGATATAGGTGATAGAAGTAAAATATAAAAATATAGAAGAGCAGTTTCTTGATTTTGCAATGTATAGAGCTGTAAATTCTAAATCTTATAAGAGAAACGTAAAAATAAAAACTGCAATGATTTCACTAATGCTCATTATTTCAAGTATTGCATATGGATATGTAAGCGTTATAAGAAGCAATGATGAAAAAGTAATGAAGGTTGGATTTATTTTTTCAGCAATATTTTTTATTTTGGGGATAGTAACTATATTTGTATATCCAAAGTATATTCATATAAAACTAAAAAATATAATAATGAACCAACTTAAGAACAGTAACGATCTATTTGGAAAGACTATTAAAGTAAATTTTGATGGAAAAATAATAGAGGTATTTAGTGGAAAATCAAAACTTAAAATAGATATGAATTCTATTTTAGATGTTGTAGAGATGAATGGATATGTAGGTGTTGCGACACAAAACTATGCAGGTCTTGTTATTCCAATATCTTCATTTAAGAATGAGCAGGACAAAGCTGATTTTATTGCCGATACAAAGGCTTATCTTGATAAAAACAAATAAAACTGATAATATGTATTATCTAAAAGTAATTAAGTTAGTATAAATAGGATAATGTTTTACGATTAGCTATTTATGCTAACTTATATTTTTTCTTTATATATTAAGAAATAGTACAGGAGGCAGCATAATGGCAGTAAATCCAAAAAGGCAAAAAGAATTAAGGACTTTAGGCTTTGTGCTTCAAAATGATAAAGAGCATTTCTCAGTAAAATTTTTAAGTAAAGCAGGTAGTTTTACAGTAAATGAGTTAAGGAATATAGCAGATATTGCAGAAAAATACGGGCAAGGATATGTAAATGAAAATGTAAGGCTTCAGATGGAAGTTCCATGGATAAAGGATGAAGATGTGGAAAAAGTTATTGAAGAAGCTGAAAGAGCTGGGCTTAAACATGGAGGTGGGAGAGAAAAGATAAAAATATCTGCTATATGTAAAGGTACCATGTGTTCTCATGGAAATATTGATACTAAAAAAATATGTAGTGAGCTTGAAGAAAAGTATTCACATATAAAAGATATACCTTGTAAATTCAAAATAGGTGCAGTTGGTTGTGCAAATAATTGTGGTAAAGCTAATATAAATGATATTGGAATTATGGGAAAATCATTTCCTGCCTTTGATGTAGAAAAGTGTGTGGGATGTGGATTATGCGTAAAAGTATGTAAGGAAAATGCATTAAAGCTGGTAAATAAAAAGATAGTATTTAATGAAGAGTTATGTGTCAGCTGTGGAGACTGCATAAGAACATGCAAATTTGAATCGGCATATGAAAAACAAAATGGAGTGGATATTCTTGTTGGAGGACGATTTGGTAGAAAGATAAGAATAGGTGATTCTTTAGGAAGAATATTTAAGCAGGATGAAGTAGTCCGTGTAGTTGATGTAATATTAGAGTATTATATAAAAAATGCAGACAAGGGAGAAAGAATGTCTTCATTAGTAGATAGGATTGGTAAAGAAAAATTCATGCATGATGTATTAGAGATATTCGATAAAAAGAATACAAAATAATGTTAAAAAGACCTTAATCGAAATTTTGATTGAGGTTTTAATTATTTATAAAAAATAAAAAATAATTTAATTTTGATTGAATTATTTCAAGAGAACAATTACATTAAAATGATAAAAATGTAAAGAGAAATATATGTTAGGAATTATAATTAGTATTTATATTGTAATTATTTTCAAAATTATAAAAATATAATTTTTACACCATAAAAAAGAAAAAACGACAAAATTAAATGGTTTTTATAAAATATTTGAATATTTTTATTATACATGGTAATATAATGTCAATACAAGAAAATATAGGGGGAAGATATTATTTATAGAAGATTATTAAGAAAATAGAGAAAATTTATTTTTACTAGAGATAGTAATAGGGGGAAGAGAAATGAGAGAAAAATTTAAGAGTGGAATAAAGGTAAAAATATCCACGGCAATTAATGGAATTAATATATTATCATTAATCTGCATATTATTATTAAGCTTTGTAGGTTACAATAGAATTGGCGTTTTAAAAGACAATGTTGAAAGTATTTACAATGATGATGTGCATCAGATGTCAAAAAGTAGAAATATTGTAGAACAGGTATCAGAATTACAGCTTAATGTATTAAAGCAGGTTGCTTATTATGAACAAAGTTTAGATACTGAAATAGATGATTGTATATATGAACTGAATAGATCAATAACTGGATACACAGAATCATTGGATGAAGAACAAAAGATTAATGCATCGAAGTTAGTTGAATCATTAAATAAATATGTAGATGTATGGTATGGGATTCAATACGATATAAATCATGGAACTGGAATATTACCGGAAAAAAGAGCTTTATTAGAAATGCATCAAGGAATGGTTATTGATGACTTAGGCAGACAAAACTACTTTCGCTAAACGCTTCAATAGAAGCTGCAAGAGCTGGTGAAGCAGGAAGAGGATTTGCTGTTGTAGCTGATGAAGTAAATAATTTATCAGAAGAAAGCAGTCAGTCTGCTGAAGAAATTTCTAAATTAATTGAATCTATTTCTATGGTTTCAAAGGAAATATTAAAATCTACAGAAAATATGGGTTCAGAATTTAAAATGCAAAAATCTAATACAGAAGATATTACAAAATCCCTTCAAGTTATTCTTGATAATGTAGAAAAGTCAACTAAATATTTGTATATAAAGCATATTGTGAATGTATTTAATTTACATATGCTTTATTTTTATATAAAAGATTAAATAATAATTAATTATAATAATCAAATGTAAAACTTAGACTTTTACTTATGGCAATCTAATAATCATTGTTGATTAGTTGATTAATTGAAGGAAATAAGATATCATACAATTAACGTGTGACAGAAAATAATAACTTAAGAAAGATAACAATTGTAAGTGCTATCTATTATGAATTTCATAGGTAAATAAGGAACATCTGAGGTGGAAAAATGATTGGATTAATAGGAATAAAGAAAAATACTCCTATAGAAATTAGGGAAAAGCTTAGTATACATCCCAATAAAATAGAACAATATACAAAAGAATTACTAAAACTATTAAAGGAAGTAGTGATATTATCTACTTGTAATAGAACAGAAATTTACTTTAATGATTCTTCAGAAAATAAAGAAATATTAAAAGAGATTTTTGATATATTAAGCTGGAATTATGAATTTAAAGAATATGTATTTATAACAAGAGGAAGTAATGCACCAAAACATTTATTTGAAGTGTGCTGTGGTTTCCATTCTAAAATAGTAGGAGAAGACCAGATACTTGGGCAGGTAAGAAGTGCCTATGAATATGCTCTTCAATATAACTCTGTATCCCAGGAACTTCATAGATTATTTCAGGAGGCTGTAACCTGTGGGAAGAAGTTTAAGAATGAATCTAAACTTTTTGAAATCCCAGTATCATCTGCATCTATAGTAGCAAATGAGAGCATAAACAGGGGATGCAGAAGATTTATGGTAATGGGATATGGAGATGTTGGAAAGCTTGTTATGAAGTATATCCTTTCACATAAAGCAGAAAAAGTATACCTTGTAGTTAGAAATATGAAGATAAAAGAAGAGATTGAGGATGAGAGAGTAAAAGTAATAAGCTTTAGTGAAAAGAATGAATACATAGATGATGTTGACTGCATAATAGGATGTACATCTGCACCTCATACTGTACTTAATAAAGAACATATTAATGAAAAGGGAAGCCGATTATTGATATATGACCTTGCGATTCCAAGAGATGTAGAAAAGCAGGTTGCAGAATTAGACAGGGTAGAAGTACATAATATAGATGATATAAGTACTATAAATGATGAAAACAAAAGACTTAGAATTGAAAAGATGCAGGAGAACAAATACATAATTGATAAGTATTTTAATGAATTTGATGAGTGGGTAAAATTAAGAAAAGTATCAGATAAAATTCAAAGTATAAAGTCATTAGGTGATGAAGTCTGCGAAAAGAGAATGACTACTTTTAAAAATAAGTGTAAAGATGATAGTGATATAGATCTTGCCAATATGCTTATAAAAAGTACATCTGATTTTTACATAAACAGAGCAATTAAAGTTATTAAGGAAGAAACTTTAAAAGGGCGTGAAAAAGAATGCATGGAAATAATAGAAAAGATATTCAAGATATAAGCCTAAATCAAATTGACTATACTTATATTTCATTAATGTCTAAGAAAGTGAGAATAGGAGTAATAGGTGGTGGAAAAGGCGGACAGATAAAGACACGTCATTTTGTAAATAATAAGTGCAGTGTAGAGGTAATCTCAAAGGATTTTACACAGGAACTATTAAAGTTAGCAGAAGAAAATCAAGAATATCTTACTTTAATAAAGAGAGAATTCAATATTGAATTTTTAAAAAATAAGCATATTATAATTATTGCATCAAATGATGAAAAGATAAATGATGTTATAAGAAAATATTGTGATGATAATTACAAGATTTATATTGATGCTTCTGATTTTACAAAGGGAATGGGTGTAGTGCCAGCAGACAGGTCTAGTAAAACAATGAATTTTGCACTTAATACTAAACAAGGGAATCCTAAGGGTGCAGTACTTATGTGCAATAGAATACAGAATTATATAAGTGAGTATGATGACTTTATAGAACTTACTGGTACCATAAGAAATAATGTTAAAAATTATCCAGAATATAAAAAGGATGTATTGTCATACATATACAGTAGTGAATTTGAAGAAGCATATAAACGTGGTGATTGTATAGAATCATTAAATAAAAGATATGGAAATAATATAACTAGGAAGTTACTATGAAATATAACTTTTATTATATTTTATAGTTCAAATTTGTGAAAATAGGATAAAAATATGGAGGTTTTGTGAGACTATGAACAAAATGATTATAGCAACAAGAAAAAGTAAATTAGCTCAAGTTCAGACTGAAATCATTATGGATAGCCTTAAGAAAAAGTTTGATATAGATAGCGAAAAATTATTAATAGTTACAGAAGGTGATAAAAAGCTGGATGTTGCATTAAATAAAATTGGAGGAAAAGGGCTATTTGTTAAGGATATTGAAAAAGCTCTTTTAGAAGAAAAAGCAGATGCAGCAGTTCATAGCATGAAAGACGTTCCATTTGAATTAAGCAGTGAATTTGAAATAACTGCTGTAACTGAAAGAGAAGATATAAGAGATGTACTTATTTCTAAAGATAATATTAAATTCAAAGATTTAAGACAAAATGCAAAGATAGGAACAAGTAGTATAAGAAGAGCTGCACAACTTAAATTATTAAGACCTGACCTTGAAATAGTACCTATAAGAGGTAATGTTCAAACAAGACTTAAAAAGATGGAAGATGAAAATCTAGATGGAATAATACTTGCAGCAGCAGGACTTAAAAGATTAGATTTAGAAGATATAATAACAGAATATTTCGACCCTAAAGAATTCCTTCCAGCGGTAGCGCAAGGAGCTCTTGGAGTTGAATGTCTTAAAGAAAGTGAAGCTTCAAAATATTTTAAAAAGCTTGAAGATGCTGATGCAAGACTTACAGTTGAAGCCGAAAGAAGCTTTATGAGAGCACTTAATGGAGACTGCCATTCACTTATTGGAGCATATTCTGAAATACGTGATAATGATTTATACATGATTGGAATATATGAAATAGGTGGGAAAATAATAAAGAAGGATATCTGCGGAAGAAAAGAAGATTATGTGGAACTTGGAAAGAAATTAGCAGAGAAGATTTTAAAAGATACAGAAGATAAAGGGAATTAATGGTTAATAATATTTAATTGTTGATTTTAACCATACTGAAATTAGGAGATGAATAGAAATGAGTAAAGCTTATATTATAGGAACAGGTCCTGGAGACGAAGAATTATTAACTGTAAAGGCAGTGAATGCATTAAAAAAATGTACTGCTGTCTTATATGACAGATTGGTTTCAAATAATATTTTAAATTACTTAAATGATGATTGCCTTGTTTATTACTGTGGAAAAGAACCTGGTGCACATTACAAGACTCAGGAAGAAATAAATGAAATGCTTGTAAAGCTTGCAAAGGAAGGTCACGTAGTAGGTAGAGTAAAAGGCGGAGACCCATATGTATTTGGACGTGGAGGAGAAGAGGTATTAGCTTTAGAAGCAGAAAATATTCCTTTTGAAGTTATACCAGGAGTAACATCACCAATTGCAGTTCTTAATTATGCTGGTATCCCAATAACTCATAGAGGGATAGCCCAAAGCTTTCATATAGTAACAGGAATGTCTGCAAAGAATCTTAATGTAAACTTTAAGGCACTTGCTATGGAAGAAGGAACTCTTGTATTTATGATGGGATTAAGTAATCTTGATAATATAAGAGAACAGCTTATATTAAATGGAAAAGATCCAGAAACACCTTGTGCAGTTGTAATGAGAGGAACATGCAGCAAACAGAAAAAGGTTGTAGGTACATTAAATAATATAAGTGAAAAAGTTAAAGAAGCAGGCCTTAAGTCACCATGCATAATAGTTGTAGGTGAAGTTGTAACATTAAATGAAAAATTGAGCTGGTATGAAAAGAAGCCTCTTTTTGGAAAGAATATATGTATTACAAGAAGCCAGAAACAAGGAGATTCATTAAGACAAAAGTTAAGAGACTTAGGTGCTGAAGTTACTTCAATGAGCGCCATAGAAATAAAGAGTACAGCTGAAAATCTTGATGAATATTTAGATAAACTTGAACAATTCGATCATATTGTATTTACTTCAGTAAATAGCGTTAATATATTCTTTGATTATTTAATAGAAAAAAGATATGATATAAGAAGACTTAAAGCACAGATTTCTGCTATAGGAAAAGCAACATGGTCAAGTCTTGAAAAGAGAGGAATAATATGTTCTGTAAAAGCCCGTGAATTTACAGGCATAGGGCTTGTAGAAGCATTAAAGCCTCATATAAATTCAGGTGATAAAGTACTTATTCCATGTTCATCAATTGCAAAAGAAGATGTGGCAGAAGGTTTAAAAGAAGCTGGTGCTGAAGTTGAAAGAGTATTTATATATGATACAGTAAAAGGTAAGGTAAGAAATCCAAAGGCCTTTGAAGAAGTTGATATAGTATTCTTTACAAGTCCATCAACAGTATATAATATGGTTGATATGGTTGGCTTGGAAGCTATAAAACAAAAGCATGTTATTGCAATAGGACCAAGAACAAACAAAGCTTTAGAGGAACTAGGAATAAATGCAGATGTATGCAAGGAACACAGTGAAGACGGATTTATAAAAGAAATTGTAGAAATGTTATCAAAATAAAAAGAGTATATTAAGCCTTATTTTATATGATAATTAAAATAATTATGTGATATTATGTATTTATAAGTGAAGAACATTAAAGATAACAAGCATATTATATACTGAGATGTAAACTTTAAGTATTAATAAACGGAGATAGTTTTATGGAGTATATAATATCAATTGTTATTTTACTCTCACTTACGATAATAGGTATATTATTTTATAATGGAAAATGTGCATTTCTCATATCTGGATATAATATGCTGGATGAAGAACAAAAGAAAGAATATGATAAAAAATCATTACTTAGATTTATGTCATATGTAACATTTATAGTAGATATATTATG
>DPOH01000310.1 GCA_003539755.1 Clostridium sp. | reverse complement strand
CTATATCATGTTAAGCCAGACTAATACAGGCTGCTCAAGAATACTTCAATTTTTCACTCGTGCTCCTTATAATCATGCTTCAATTGCATTAGATGAAAATTTGGATTTTCTCTATAGTTTCGCACGTCAAAATTTATACATTCCATTGATTGCTGGCTTTGTAAAAGAAGATATTAATAGTGGAATTTATAAAATACAAGACAATACTTTATGTGAAATTTATCGTCTATCTATTACTGAAGAACAGTATTATATTTTAGAAAAATCAATTCAAAAATTTAAAGATAATGAAAATAAATATCGCTATAATTTTGCTGGACTTGTAGCTATGCTTTTTAATATTCCTTTTGAAAGACAATATCACTATGTATGTTCACAATTTGTTGCTTATGTTCTCAAAGAGGCCAAAGTAGTGGAATTTGAAAAGCACTTTACTCTAATAAGACCTTATGATTTTAAATCTATTTCTGGGTTAGATCTCGTATACTCTGGCAAATTATCTGAGTATAGTTCATAATAAAAAAATTAACAGTTAACAAAATATGATATTACAAAACTTTTCATAAAATTGTTAGCTGTTATTCTTTCTTAAAAACTATTCAATTCTCTTTAACTTTTCAAATCCATTCAATACAAAATTAATTATTATTAAGAAAATCAATTCACCAATAACTGAGTATGGAAATACTTTTATTCCTCCCAATATAATTACTTCTTCTAGCATAACTACTACAATTGAAACTATTATAAACCATATTCCTGTTTTATTTGCATAAGGTTTATCTAATAGTATTACATTTAAAACCATCATAATTCCCATAAGAATTAATGATAATAAATACATCTCAGTTTCATTGCTTATATTTACTATAAACCCATATACCTGACTCACTTCTATAGTTAATTTAGATATTTTTATTATATAAATATATATCAAAACTACTATGACCATTATTATATAACTTCCTGTAAACTTCAATATTTCGGACCTTAAATAAACATAAGTTATAGCTAAAACAATTAAAGGCATAGTTATATGATTTAAATATACTACAGGTTTAAGATAATATATTATATTACTACTTTGAAGTATACATAATATAAAAAGGCCTATATGTCTTAATAAAAATAATGTAATTACAAATGTTAAATATATCTTTATTTTCTTAGGTGATACTTCTAAATTTCTTTTTAACGTAAAAAAGGATAAAAAAATTATAAGTAACAAAAATATATAATATGCAAAGTTCATGAAAGTTTTCACTCCAATCATATTCCTGTTACTTATATTTATTAAATTAACTATTCTTTTATACCTAAAAGTTTGATTCCACCTTTTACACATTGAACTCTAAGCGGAAAATCTGGTCCTTTTTCTCCATCTATATCTGTCACTATATCTTCATCAGATTCTATATATACATCATCTGTTTTAAAGAAAATAACCTTATCTGAATCTAAATGCTCTCCTCTTAAAAGTTTAATAAATAGAGGTAATATTTCAATTATAGGTACTGCTTTAAATATAATTACATCTAATTTTCCATCTGTAATTTCAGCTCGTGTTGCTAAATTGAGGTTTCCAGCAGTTTTTCCATTAAAAACAAGTAATAAATACATCTCACCATCATAATTGCATTCTTTTGATGTAATCTTAACTTTTAACTTTCTGAAGTTTGGAAGTTCCTCTAATCCTTTTAAATAATATGCAGCTTTACCCATTATATTTTTTAAATTAACATTTGTTTTTTGTGATACATCTGTAAATAATCCTGTACTAGCTACATTTATAAAATACTTATCATTTATCTTACCTACATCTGCTAATATAGGTTTTGAATCTAAAATTTGTTTACATGCTTCTTGTATATCTGTAGGCATATTAATAAACTTTCCAAAATCATTTGCAGTTCCAACTGGTAATATTCCTATTGGAAGGTCTATGTTTCTATTTTCCATGGCATTGACTACCGAATCTACAGTTCCATCTCCACCAGCTATTAATATATAAGCGTATGTTTCATCAACTATATCTAATGCTTCTTCTAAGTTCCTTCCCCTTTGAATTCTATATGGAACTATAGTTAGTCCAACTTCCTGGTGCATTTTGATTATACTATCTAACTCGCTTATTATACTATTTTCCCCTGAATATGGATTGTATATAAATCTTACCTTTTTCAAAATATAAATCTACCTCCTAATATAGAAATATCTTTTAAAATTAAATATCACAAATATATGAAAATGTATTACTCCAAATTTCACTTAAAATATAACATAAAAAGTATTATAGCATTATATCTTATAAGTGTCGAGATTTTCGCAAATACACATGTAAAATTTATGGAAGTATGTTTACTTATAGTATATATCTTATAATTAAATTAATACAACCAAATTATTTGATTATTTTTCACATTAAAACTGGTATTAAAAATCTATTTATACCTTATATTATTTGTATATATATGCTATAATAAGTCTTTGTAAGTATTTTTTATAATTCTAGGAGTGATTTTATGAGGAAAAGTTGTATTCCAAACCTATTTACCTTTATTAATTTATCTTGTGGAATTGTATCTATATTATCAGTAATGAATAAAAATTATGCTATGGCAAGCGTTTTTATCTTATTAGCAGGTTTGGTAGATAGATATGATGGACGTATTGCGCGTTTTTTACAAGTATCCAGTGATCTAGGAAAAGAATTAGATTCTTTAGCTGACCTAGTTTCTTTTGGAGTAGCCCCATCTATCTTAACATATACATTATATGAGTTTTCTAATTTAGGACCAAAAGGAATAATTGGATATATAATATTACTTGTTTTCCCAATATGTGGTGCTTTTAGATTAGCTAGATATAATACAGCTAAATTTGACGGTGTATTTACAGGTGTTCCAATAACAATAGTTGGATGCTTTATGGCACTATTTAATCTGCTTATTTTTGAATTAAAGGTATCAGTACCTTCATTTATCGTTGTAATATTGATGATTATTGGTTCTTATTTAATGGTAAGTACATTAAAATTAAAAAAAGTATAAAATATAATTCATTATATTAAAACTCTGATCCATAAATGAATCAGAGTTTTATTTTTTCAATTAATTTTCCTCATCACACTCTTCATCATCTCTTGCTGATGAATTTTGAAAATTAAGTTCATTATCTATCTCTGTAAAAATATGATCTTTAACTGTAGCTACTGACATATATTGATTTTTAATTTTACAGTATTTCAAATAAGCACTTTCACATTTATCAAGAGAATCTACTAGATTATCAATTAGAGATCCAACTCCATCTACCCTTTCTAATGCTTTTTTTACATCACTTTTTTTAGCTAAATTTATATTGTATAGTTCTGCAGCACCTGCAATAAGTAGTCTATAAGAATCCACATAACTTTTTAATAGCCTGCTTAAATTATCTATATCATTATACTGATTTTTTGCTAAATCATCATACTTCATATTATCTTAATCCCTTTAATTTTTTATACCAATCATCTACATTTATACAATTATATTCTATGGTCTAATATTATTTCTTCTTAATTTCATTGTTAGCATATTCATCATCTATATCTGAATATATATTAGTATTTTCTAAATAATAGTCCTTATAATTTTCACTCATTACATTCATATCAACAAAATCTTCGAACATATCTTCACTATCTTCATAATCTCTAAAGACTTTTTTCAATTTATATTCTTCAATGATTTTTCTTTGTTTATCTGATGTCAAATCCTTTACTTCTGATTTCATAGTACATTTATCACTTTTTATTTCATATTTTCTAACATTATGCTCAAAAGTATTAATATAGTTTATAGGAACTATAAATTCATCAGGATATTCATATAACATTAGTTTATTGCCCTCCTACCTGCAATCCTTACCTTTCAATTTTTTAAAATAAGATTTAGGATATCTACATAATGGACATTTTTCAGGTGCTTCACAACCTTCATATATATACCCACAATTTAAACATTTCCAATATGATTTCTTTTCTGAAGTAAAAATCATATTATCTTTTACCCTCTTAGCTAAATCAAGAAATTTTTCTTTATGACTTTCTTCAACTTCTTGAAGCTCTTTATAAAAATCAGCTATTTCATCAAACCCCTCTTCTCTAGCCATATTTTCAAAATTTTTATATACAACTTTGCTTTCCTCAGCTTCACTAATTGCTGATTCTATAAGATTATTTTTTGTACAGCATACTCTATCTAAATACCTCTTATACACTTCTCTTGCATGAGCATATTCATTTAAAGCAATGGATTCAAATACTTCAGCAATCCACATATATCCTTCTGATTTAGCTTTTTCTGCATATAGATTATATTTATTTCTAGCCCTTGATTCACCAGCAAATGTCTTTAATAAATTTTTCTCAGTTTTGCTACCCTTAAGGTTCATCTTAAAAACTCCTAAGTATTATTTTATATCTTTATATATTATTCATATTTTTCTTATTCAGTTACACATACATTAAAACTGATAAAATCAAATTCTTTAATATTTTTCATAAAGTTTCTATTTTTAATACTACAAATTTTTTCATCTAATACAGTCTATCTAATTCCTTCAAAATTAAAATTCCCTACACTTTACATAAAATCATGCACTTAAAGTGTAGGGAATTATAAAAATATATTACTAATCTATTGTAATCTTTTTATCCTGATCACAAGTTATAATTATCTCCTGATTGTCTGTTCCTCTTGTTATTAATTTTACCCTATGTCCCCAAAGTTCCTGGACATATCTAAGAGTTTCTTTTGCATAAGACAACTCTAATGCTCTTCCATCAAAGATATTTTCTAAAGTAAGAGTATAATCCTTTTTATCCATATCAATCACCCTAACATATGGTATATTTCCCATACCTGAAGTATAGCTTAATGTATCTCTTATCTTCTTCCAGCCTTCCTCATCAGATATTTCTTCTATTACTGTATCAAATGTTCTATGATTATACTCAAATAAATTCAACTCTTCACAAAGTTCCTTAGTTAAATATCTTCTTAAGAAAGAAGAATCCCTCTCTATCTCTCTTACTTCAAATATTTTATCTTTTCCATATTTCTTATCTAGATCTTCAAATATTTTAAAGCCTATATAATATGGATTCAAACCACCTATCATTGGAGCAATTACATCATTATGACGTTTTAAAAATTCTAAATGAAGATCTTGTGGAAGATCAAGTTCCTTTAAAATATTATAATGTGTATAACTTGCCCATCCTTCATTCATTATCTTAGTTTCTATTTGCGGAATAAAGTACTCTGTTTCTCTCTTAACAATTTTTAATATTGATTTTTCCCATTCAGAAAGAGATCCATACTTTATTATAAATCCCATAACGTCATCATCAGGCTCTAATGGAATTTTTTCTACATTTGGAAGTTCTATTTCCTCATAAACATCAAGTATGCTTCTATTTTCTTTTTTATATTCATACTCATCAAGCATATTTTTCTTTATCTCTTCATCTGAAAGTTCCTTCACCCCGATTGCTCTACCTATCTGATATCTTATTGCATGAGCAGCATCTAAAATTCTCTCTACTTTAGCATACCCAATACTAGGATCATCAATATATGAGCGTATAATCTTTGAATCTAAATTAAACATTTCTAACGTATACTTTGCATTAGTAGCCTGTTTAAATAGTCTATTATTCTTAAAAAAATCATTATGCCCATACACATGAGCCATAGTTAATATTTGCAAAAGTAGAGTATTATCTTTCATAAGATATGCAAGACATGGGTCTGAATTTATTACCATTTCATAAGGAAGACCAGTAAGATTTAAGGAATAGAGTGTTTTGCTTTTTTCATATGACTTACCAAAGCTCCAATGAGGATACCTTGATGGCATTCCAACATACGCTTCATAACCAATCATTTCATTAAAACCAATGAGCTCAAACTCTTGAGGATAATAATCTAGTCCATATTCTTGAACTTTAGCTTCTATTTTTTCATTCCATTTTTCAAGATCTCTTATACTATATTTCAATTACTCTTCCTCCTTTAACTCCTTCCTTAACATAATCTTAAGTGCATCCCATAAATCTTTTTTCTCTTTTATTATTACAGGAACAAATTTAGGATTATCTATTTCTTTCTTAAATTTATGATACATTGTTGTAGTATATGTGGATGGAAGTAATTCTGCATATCCAAATAAATTACTTACCTCACATATCTTTTTTACAGCTTCAATTGCTCTTTCATTATCTTCAGACCAGTTGTCACCATCACTTGCATATATGCTGTATATATTCCATGCAGAAACAGGATATTTTTCTTCTATTACATTTAAAGCTTCCTTTATTCCACTAGATATATATGTTCCTCCTGATTCTGATTTATGAAAGAATTCAAACTCATCTACTCGCTTAGCTACAGTTGTATGATATATAAACTCAAAAGCTATATTGTTGTATTTCCTCTTCAAAAAAGTAGCCAGTACGAAAAAGTAAGATCTAGCAAGATATTTTTTAGTAACATCCATTGAACCTGATGCATCCATTATAAATATCATAACAGCATTACTTTCTTTTCTAGGCTTCATCTTTACTCTGTAATATCTAAGGTCATCTTCTCTAAATGGAAATCTTTCTAATTCATATTCCATATCCATTTCTCTTAGAGCTCTTTTCTTTCCCTGTTTTCTAGCTATCTTAGTCATTACAGTCTTTTTCTTTGCAAGTCTTGGTCTTATACCATGAAGCTGATATCCCCTCTTCTTACCACTTGTTTCAGTTACTATTTCAGAATATTTTTTCTTATCTAAATTAGGGAGATCTAAATCTTCAGATATATAATCCATAAGTTCTTCAAGTGTAATTTCTGTTTCATAGACATCATCACCCTCATCATTTCCAGCTCCCTGCTTTCCTTGAGCCATCTGTTTCTTTCCATTGCCTATCTTATCTCCACGCTGTTCATCACCAACTCCAGTTGCTACCCCTTTAGAGTTTCTTCCGTATACAAACTGATATTCCTTAATTCCCTTAATAGGAATTTTAAATTTCTTATTCTTACTTTCTCCAACGATACTTTCCTCTGATAATATATCTCCTAGGTTTTCTTTTATAGATTTTTCTACTAATTGTCTATGCCTTCTTCTATCTTCTATGGATCTGTCATGATCAATCTGATTATTTGTATAATCTCTGAAAATGGCCATGGCTTTTTAATCTCTCCATAGGTTATTAGCAGCATATTTTAATATTACATCACAGCAGTGAAGGCAATAGCCGTTTTTCTTCATTTCTTCAACCATAGAATTATACTTTTCAGCCTGTTCTTTATCCCTTACTTTAGATTTAGTTATAATTCTAGATAAATCTTTAACTGAAGCAGTAAGTTTCTTTTCTATTGCTTCTTTCAATGGTTCATATGATGTATAATCAAGTTTTCCACCCTTTCTTATAATGTAGAACATATAAGAAGTTACATCAGATCTAAATCCCTTAGCTGAAGCTGCATAAACACCAATCTGCTCTTCTATACTTCTCATAAAGTCTTCATCTGGGTTAAGTTCTTCACCTGTAGACACATCTTTTATCTTGCTCTTATTAACATAGGCTTCTGCATTATCTATATAATTATTGAAAAGACTTTCAGCCTGTTCTCTAAATGAATGAATAAATGCTTTTGTAATTTCCCTTTCAAGAATCTTATTGTATTCTTTTCTAATATTATCCTGAATAAACCCAAGATATTTCTTCTTTTCATCTGAAGCAATATCTAATTCTTTAACTGACTTTATCATGCTTTCCATTATACTTAATGGATTGATACAGTCGTATTCTGATTCAGAAAGTGCATTATCAATAGCTTTTATAATAAATCTAGTACTTATACCCTTCATACCTTCATATTGACCTGCTTCTTCTCTAAGCTCAGTTATATCTATCTTCTTAGTAGTTCCTTTTTCAACTATTTCTTCACCGTTATAAATCTTAAGCTTAGTCATAGCATCAACCTTTGCAGATGGAACTAATCTTGAAAGAATAGCAAACATAGCAGCTACTTCAATAGTATGAGGTGCTATATGAGCTTTGAAATTACTCTTTCTAAGAATCTTTTGATAAATCTTAACTTCTTCATCTAGTTCTAAGCAGTAAGGAACTTCTATTTTAACAATTCTATCTAATATAGCTTCATTTGTATGATCAGATTTAAATTTATTCCATTCAGCTTCATTTGAATGGGCAACAATAACACCATCAAAATATATCATTGAACCTTTACCTGGTGATGGTACTGATTTTTCTTGAGTGGCAGTAATAATTGTATGAAGATACTCAACATCATTTTTAAATACTTCTATAAATTCAACTAGTCCTCTGTTACCAACATTGAATGCACCATTTAATGAGAATATTCTTGGATCATCTTCTGAATATAAATCCATTTTTGAAATATCAATTGAACCTGTAAGTATTGAAGTATCCTGATTATTAGGGTCAACTGGTGGAACAACACCTACACCCTTTCTAGATCTTATAGAGAATCCTGTTCTCTCTACTGGAAAATCTTCATACATACCATTTAATTCATGCATTAATTTATATCTACATACTGGGCATAAATCCCCTTCTATTTGAACGCCAAGCATTTCTTCAAATTTTGGCCTTAAATGCTTTGGAATTAAATGAAGAGGTTCTTCATGCATAGGGCAGCCCTTCAATGCATATACTGGTTCACAATCTTCTAGTGCTGATTTTAAACTTTCTACTATAGATGATTTACCTGCACCAACAGGACCTACCAAATATAAAACTTGTCTAGCTTCTTCACCCTTCATAGCTGCTGATTTAAAATAATTGGCAAGTTTCATAATAACCTTATCAATTCCATAAAATTCATTTTTAAAGAAACCGTATCTTCTTATTACATCATTCCCATATATCTTTCTAATGCGTGGATTTTCTTCACCCTTTAATTCTTCAACACCTTTGCTTATAATCATGTCATAAATTCTTTTATGTGCTAATTTGACAATTTCAGGGTGTTCCTTAACGATATCAAGATATTCAAGAAAAGTTCCCTCAAATTTTTCTTTATTGGATCTTTCTCTATCTGTTTCTATAAATTCCTTAAAGTTCATACTCATAAACACTCCCCTCCTAATTACAATATATTCATCTAAAAGGTTACAGTATGACTATTTTTTTCAGTTATCTAAATTTAGAAATTTACCTTATAACTACTTATATTAATTATTATGTTATATTATTCATAAATAAAAAAGAATTGAGCAAAAAACTCAATTCTTTTTATTTACTTAAAAACCTGATTTTCTATTTTTTAATTGATAATCCAACATAATTGATTTTAATCTATTTTGCATATTAACTCAGCTATAAGTTATATGAAAATATTATTTAACAGTATTAGGTTGTGGATAGTCTACACCTTTAGTATCAACTTTAATTGACTTAATAACTACATTTTTTTCTGGCTTATCATGCGAATCAGTCTTTACTTCTGATATTTTTTCAACAACATCCATTCCAGATATAACTTTACCAAATGCCGCATACTCTCCATCTAGATTAGGCGCTACTCCTGTCATTATAAAAAATTGACTTCCTGCACTATTAGGATTACTAGTTCTTGCCATAGAAAGGACTCCTTCAGTATGTTTTAAAGAATTTGCAAATCCATTAGATGTAAATTCACCTTCTATAGCATATCCTGGACCTCCCATCCCATTTCCATTAGGATCTCCACCTTGTATCATAAAATCCTTTATAACTCTATGAAATGTAAGATTATCATAAAACCCTTTATTAGCTAATGAAATAAAATTATTCACAGTATTTGGTGCAATTTCTGGATACAATTCTGCTTCAATAGTTCCAAAATCCTCAACTTCAATTGTTGCTATTGGAAGATTTTTACTCTCTTCATCAGAGCTTTTCGTTACTTCATTAGTTGTTGTATTTTCTGTCTTTGTACCCGTAGAAGAATTACCACAGCCCATAAGAATCATCGGGAAAATACATACAACTGATAACATTAATTTCAAAAACCTTTTCATCTTCTATTCACCTTATCCTTTTCTTCATATTAAATTTCAACTTTTTACAATTTTTATAATTACATATATTTTAAAAAGTTTTTTATTTTAAGTCAAATTTTAGTGAATAGAATCATCTAAATTATAACCATATTAATTTCAATATCTTTATATTTAATGAAACTTCTTTTGCTGAATAAGCTCTACTATCCAAAAATAAATTTTGGAGTATCGCTTATCGAAATAAATAACTATACAGACTAATATATGAAACTCTTCATTTTTTAACATAGAATATATTATTAATTTATAAGCATACTATTTATGACAACAATTTAAGGAGATGTTTTACATGGCAAAAGCAAAAGATTACGTAGATTCATCAATGTCTACACTAAAAAACACAACAAGTTCATTACAACAAGCTTTATCTTCTGCTGAAAAAGCTGATAATAAAGCAAAAATACAATCTGCTATAGATTCAATTAACAGTGCATGTCAACAATTATCTAGCTATCAAGATTAGCTACAAAGAAGGCCTAATAACACATATTAGACCTTCTTTCCTATCCTAAAAACAATTTTTATTTTATCTCATATTAAGCAATTTTATCTTTTCTTCCATCAATCAACCTCTTAATTTCTAAATTAATATTTCTTATACCTTCTTTGATTATAATGATCTTGTACGTTCATAAGAGCTTCGCCAAATCTTTGATAGTGAACTACTTCTCTTTGTCTTAAGAAACGTAATATTTCCTTTATATCTTGATCATCTGTCAAATCAATAAGCCATTCATAAGTTGCTCTTGCTTTCTGTTCAGCAGCCATATCTTCATGCAAATCAGCTATTACATCATCTTTATTCTGTATATAAGTTGCTGTCCATGGATTTCCCTGTGCATCTGAATAATATAATCCTTTTCCATGATCAGTATAGTGCCCACCAAGACCAGCTTTCTTTATATCTTCTACAGAAGCATTATCCATTAGCTGATAAATCATAGTAGCAATCATTTCTACATGAGCCATCTCTTCTGTGCCAATATCAGTTAATAATCCTTTTGATTTACCTGTTGGCATAGTAAATCTCTGATTTAAATATCTAAGAGCAGCACTTAATTCACCATCTGGTCCCCCATATTGAGACATTAAAAATTTAGCCATTCTAAGATCGTTACATTTTAAATTTATTGGATACTCTAATTTTTTAACATAATACCACATTAATAAAATCCCCCTTAATCGCATAATTCCCAAGGCCAAGGCTGATTTACCCATTTCTCTGGATTTTGAATATATGCAGCACCTAAATTCTTTAATGGTCCATAGCATATTTCATATTCTTTAATTAATTCATTTAATTTCTTAGAAACTTGTTGATAATCTTCCTTAGCTTTTTTATTATTTGGGAAATTATCAAGATAAAGATTTAATTCTACAGCTGCAAACTGTAATTTTTGTATTTCATAAGTTAACTTTTCTAAATCCATAGCTATCTCCTTTATTCATCCTTTAAATTAATGTTTATTCTTTTTATAAGGTCTATATAAATCTGGAAATATTGTGCCCTTACATAAAGCTTCGCTCATTGAATAAAGATTTTCGTACTTTTGAAGAACTATATATGCGCGAGCATATTCTAATTTCTCATATTTAGACATATATACCATCCTTTCATCGTGAGTATATTTCATAATATTCTATAAGACATAAAAATGTTACATATTTAACTGTTGTAAAATCATTTTATATATACATAAATATCTATTCTATTTTTCATATATAAGCCTTTAAATTTTAAGTAATAAAAAGTGAATACTTCACACTCCTTTAAAATTTATATATAAAACAAGGCTGCCATAGTAACTAATTTTGTACTTAGTTACTTTGACAGCCTTACTTTAGTTAACTCTAAAAATTGCTTTTATTATTTACAATCCTCTGGAGTAAAACTACAATATCCCATCTTATCACATTCTTTTTTCATTTCATCCCACTTTGCTTCACTTTCAACAGTTTCTAACGCTGTAGGATATAATATATAATTTTCTTTAAAGATATGATCCTTTAGTTCAAAGCAGATTTCATTTGAAAGTCTCTTTAATTCTTTTTTGTATTCTTCAAAATCTAAATCAGCAACAGACTCGCTTAACTTCTTTAATTCTTTTTTCTTTTTTCTTAAATCGTCATGTTCAAGTCTCATTATTCTAGTTGGGCCTGTAACACCTTTTACTTCAAGTTCTGGGAATAAAACATCTTCTTCTCTTTTATGATGTGGCTCTGCACTTATTATATTATCAATTATTTCAGTTACTCTTCCAAATTCTTCTCTATTTGCATCATAATTATCTAAAGCCAATATTGTATTTGTTACTTCTTCTAATTCCTTTAAGAATCCTAAAAGCATTTCATGTTCTTGTATTAATGTATATAATACATGCCCCTTTGATATCTTGCTTTGTAGTTTTTCTAACTCACCTTTTAAAACTAACATATGAATTTCACATAAATGTCTTAATTCACTTGGGTCAGTTCCTTCTTCTATTAACTGTTGTTCTGCAATTGAAAGTTCTAAAGGACTTATAGATTTAACAAGATCCAATCCTTTTTCTCTTAATTCATCTGTTATTCCTTTTTCATTTAACTCTCTTAAAACAACTGTTAATTCTTTTATCTTTTGATCATCAACAGCTCCATTTACGCCATTCCCTATTATAATTCTCTTGTTTTCCATGTTACTCAGCTCCATACTAATAATTTATTATTAATATCTCTTAAATAATATATTGTTTTCTTTATGTATATGAACAAATAAATCTTTTTCAAGTTCATGCATCTTTAAGTATAATAATTTAAAGCTTGCACATGCCCATTCTAGAGCAGTATAATCATCTGTAATTTTTGCTAATTCTTTAAGTATATCTCCAGCAGCTTCATGTTCACTTATAAACATTTTTATTTCTTCTTCTATTCTTCCCTTTTCTTCAGCATCATCTGTTTTATCAAAATTAATCATATTTGGGAATAGAACTCTTTCTTCCTTTATTAAATGTTCTTCTAATTCACACTTAAGTGATCCAAAAAGCTTATGAATCTTTATTAAACCTTCAGGCATGTGATAGAAATGAACTTTAAATACCTTTACTAATAATGGATCAATTTCTTTTAATAACTCAAAAGTTTTAGCATGATGAGTATTTACTATATGGTCAATTAATTCTTCTGAAGATTTTTCTTCCCAATTTACATATTGAGTATTATCAAATTGGAATTTTTCAAATTCAGCATTTACTTCTTCAATAAATTTATCTACATCAACGTTCTTTTCTTTTAATGCTTCTTCTAAGTTTGATTTTCCACCACAACAGTAATCTAATTCAATTTCATTAAATTTTTCAACTATAGGTGGATACATAATAACACATTCACCTAAACTTAAATTTTTATTTATACTCTTTTTCATATTAATCCCTCCAAATGGTTTAATCTCTTCTCTATGGGTTCATTATATAAAAAAGATAAAAATAAAAATGTGCTTTGAATCAAATTTTCAAATAATTTTTTAGGCAATTTATTTAATATCTTTATAATTCCATTAAAATAATACTTAGTATACTTTGGAGTTTGCCACAAATAATTTCTATGCGCTAATTAATGGAACCCTATTAAATGTCCTTAATTTTGTATTCTAGATATGATTTCTGAATTTTCCTCTGCAAACTTAGTAACGACAAAAAAATTTGCCACCAATTCAAATCTTATGGTGGCAAATTAGTGGCAAATACCTATTTTTCATAAGTCATAAATCTTATATTTTTATGAAACATATTTTTCCGACAGGCTTCAAAATGTGGGATTTCTCGCTAAGTTCAGATGTCGATAAACTCCACTTCACTAAGCATTCAATGCCTATTTCTTGATTAGCTTAACAACTGTCTCAGCAGTAGGCTGCATCCAATCAGCCTTCGCTACGCTTGACTTCTTGGGCATCCCTTGCATGGACAGTTGTAAAAAACTTATTTTATCGCTTTGCTCTTTATAAGTTTAACAACTGTCTCAGCAGTAGACTATTTCCAATCAATTTCACCTTGCAGGTTCATTTCTTGGATAGTCCTTGCATGGACAGTTGTAAAAAAACTTACTTCATCCCTTTGCTCTTTGTAAGTTTAACAACTGTCTCAGCATGAGGAGTATTAGGAAACATATCCTTAACCTTAGTTTGAACTATTTTATATCCCTTTGACTCTAAAACTTTAAGGTCAGTTACTAAAGTTTTAGGATTACATGAAACATAGATTATTTCTGGTGCATTAAATTTAATTACGTAATCTAATGCTTTTGGATGTACTCCACTTCTTGGTGGATCTAAGATTATTATGTCTGGCTTATCTTTTACAGTCTTAATTATTTCAGCTACATCCCCAGCCAAAAACTCACAGTTATCAAGACCATTAAGCTTAGCATTTTCTTTTGCAGCTTCTACAGCTTCTTCTATAAGTTCTATCCCAACAACTTTTTTAGCCTTTGGAGCTACTATTTGACCTATTGTTCCTGTACCACAGTAAAGGTCAAATACTACTTTATTTTCACTATCTCCCATAAATTCTCTAACCATTGAGTAAAGCTGTTCTGCTCCCTTTGTATTAGTTTGGAAGAACGAGAATGGCGATATGTTAAATTCTAAACCTAAAAGATTTTCTCTTATATAATCTTTTCCGTAAAGAACATTTACCTTTTCAGGTATGACAGCATCTGATCTTGAATCATTTTCAGTATGTATTATTGAAACTAAAGTTCCTAAATAACTTTGATCTCTAAGTAATTTTACATAATCACTTAAATCAAAATCTATTTGTGTTGTAGTTACTAAGTTCACTAAAAGTTCTCCAGTATTCTTAGCTTTTCTTATAACTAAATGTCTTAAATATCCTTCACCCTTCATTACTCTATAATAAGGTAAGTTTTGTTCTCTAAAATATTCTACTGTTAATTTTATTATCTTTCTGTAATCTTCATCTACAAGCATACATTTGTCTACTGTAACTATTCCGAAAGATTTTCCTCTCATGTGCATTCCTACACCAAGTGGAGCTCCTTTTTCTTCATCCCCAAATGTAAATTCCATCTTATTTCTATATTCAAATTGTTCTGGGCTTCCTTGGATTCCTAAATATTCTCCAGTTGAAACCTCTGCTTCATCAAATAAAGCTTTTACTTCATCACTTAGGAATTCTAATTGCTTTTCATATGGAAGGCTTTGTGATGAACATCCTCCACATACTCCAAAGTGTGGACATGGTGCTTCTATTTCATATGGAGCCTTTTCATCTACTGACATTAACTTTAATTCAGCATATTCTTCTCTCTTCTTTTTGACTCTCCCTGTTATAGTTTGCCCAGGAAATGCATTTTTAACATAGATAACTTTATCTTCCGCATGACCTATACCTGTTGATGGAAATTCTAATCTTTCTATTTTAACTTGTAAGTCGCTTCCTCTTTTCATTATTTACTCCTATCATCTAAAATTTCTTCTATAAGTTGCTTGGTAAAAAAACTTCTAATCATGACAACAGATTGGTTACTACTATTTTACGTATTAAACCAATCTGTTAATCTTAATATTTAATTTAATTTTATATACTTAATATCTTCTTTGCAATAGTCTTTTTATCTTTTGTTTTTGCCATTAATGGTGCGTAGATACAATTTAATATAAAGTATATGATTGCTCCTGCACCTACTATTGAACCATTATCTCTTACAAATCTATATCCTGCAGCATTTAAAGCAAAATCAATAATTACAACTAATACTGATGATATTGCAGCTAGTATAAGCTGATCTAATATATTAGAAAAAATTTCTTTTCCTGTTCCTGAATTTTCTTGTAAATCTAAATCATCTTCATTTGTAGCTAATTTTTCAACTTCGCTATTAATTTCTTCTGCAACTTCTGTATTTAAAGTTTCTTTTTCCTTGGTTTCATTTTCTATTGCTTTATCTTTTTTCAAAAAAAATTCCCCCTTGAAGTCTACTCCATACTCATTTCTGCATCTGCAAATACATATTTCTTTGTAGACAATTTATAAAAAATACATTCTTTATTAGCTATAATTTCTTCTTTTAAGCCATTAATTGTATTATCTATCGTAACTTCATTTTCTCCTGCTTTAAGTTTTTCTATTATTTCATTATTTATACTTGAATAATCTCTATTTTCTTCTCCTGTAAATGCTGCTATATATTTCGCAAATGATGTTTTTCCTAAGTCAAAATTATTATTTTTAATTGCATTTTCAGAATCAAAATTTAATAATAATTTTAATTCAATTACTCCACTTTCTAAATCCTTTCCATAAAGCTTTAATCCAAAAGACATATTGGAAATTCTATTTGCTTGAGCATTTTCATTATCATAATACATGGAATCTTCTGTTATATATACATTATCATAATTCTTAATAACTTCATCTGTAGAATATTTTATTCCAAATTGATCAGTTATTTCTTCCATTTTTTTTAATTCTTTTTGATATAACTTTTTAGTTTCATCTAAAGTATAATTTTTTGACCATTCACCTTCTGCTTGTGAATCTTCCTGTGATATTTCCGTATTATTAGATTCTACTTGACCTTCACTTCCAGAACTTTTTGTACTGTCTAAACTTTTGCTACCACAGCCAACTAATGATGTTGCTACAACCATACTCATAACTATACTAAAAATCTTCTTAGACACTAAATAACTCCCCCTTGGCTCATAAGTCCAAATTACTTATAAATAATTACTAATTAAAATACTATTATTAATTAATAACCAGCACAACATCAATATCCCAATACTATCATTATTCTATTACAACTTTGTGTCAGTTTTTACTTTTAATTAGTACTATTAGTAAAATTATTATATTAAAATTTATATTTCTATATAATATAGCATTTTAATTATATATTCTTTTAGTACGTGTTGCAATTAATATCCAAATTATATTACACCATTATAAATATGAAAAATAAACTTTTAATCTTATACTGTTAAACTATCTTTTATTTTTTCAAATACTTTTTCACCTATTCCATCTACATTTTTAATATCCTCAATACTTTTAAAAGCACCACTTTTTTCTCTATATTCAATTATGCTATTAGCTTTTGAATCACCAATTCCTTTTAATGTTTTCAACTCCTCTATTGTTGCAGAATTAATATTTACCTTAGCGTTCACTTGTGTGTTTGTACTAGATTGTACTGCATTTTCACCTACATAAATACTCGATTCTTCATTTTTATTACATATATAAATAAGTTCATGATTTTGTAGTTGTTTTGCCCTATTTATACTGTTTATATCTGCATTTTCAGTAAGACCTCCAGCTTTTTCTATAAGGTCTTTTACTATGGAATTTTCTTTAAGTACATATACATCTGGTTTTTTCACTTCACCCTTTATTTCAACTGTAATAGTCTTCTCTTCTCTATTAATGTTATTTGATTTAATATAGTCAGAACTAATTTTATTTTTATCACTTTCGCTACCCTTATCATTTTCATTATTCTCATTAGAGTAATTTTTTTCTGCAGAAGTTTCATCTTCTATAAAAATACTTTCATTATCATTTTTCTTTAGTTCTTTATATCCAGAAGTACAATATATAATTCCAGCTGAAATGATAACTATTAAAAGTAAAACAAATATTCCTATTTTCTTCTTATCTTTAAAAAATTCTTCTATAATATATTCCCTCTTTCATCTCTTATAAATATATTTAACTTACACATAAATTAATTTATTTTTATACTTGACATATTTTTGTATTTTATACTTATTAATATTAATTTGCTTACGTTTATATAGCTTAATTATTATTTTTTTTCTATATTCTATTTTATGTTAATAA
>DPOH01000065.1 GCA_003539755.1 Clostridium sp. | reverse complement strand
ACTGAGGAAGATCAATGGGCAAAATTAGCATTAGTAAAGGAAATTGCACAAGAAGTTTGGAAGTAATAAAAATACACTTTGCTGTTAGTAATATACTAGTAGCAGAGTGTATTTTGTATTATTATAGATTGGAATACAAGTAAAAAATCATAAAGAATAGCTGAATAATTTAATATACTGTAATGCATTTTTATACAGGGAATAAACATACATTATATTTACATGATAGTATTTCAATAAGTATTGGAGCAGCTCGCTTTCCCTATGATGGATCTGATTTTGAAAATTTATATAACAGTGCAGATTATGAATTATATAAGGTTAAGAAAGAAAACAAATGCAGTTATTCTATAAAAAATAATTAATTTTTTAAGTGTAAGTAAAAAATAGATTGAAGTACAATTAATTCTAAACTATTAGGAAAGACTGTATTGTAAAAGTAAATAATAAGTTTTAAAAAAAGATTTTATAGTCATGGATATATTTTTACTTAAGATATATCTATGACTTTTATTTTTTACATTAACTTGTCATAAAAATAAATAATATAAAATAAAATTTTGAGTATAGATATTATATGTAAATATATAACATTTTATCGATTTATGTGATATAATAAGGGAAAATATTTTGATACATTAGTATAAAAGTATATATGGTATAGCAAGAGAAAAGTAATATGTAGGAGGGACAGTGTGGACATAAATATAGATGTTACAAATTTAAAAATAGAAACAAAGAGACTTATTTTAAGACCTTGGAAGGAAACTGATTTAAGTGATTTTTATGAGTATGCTTCTGTTGAAGGTGTAGGAGAAATGGCTGGATGGAAACACCATGAATCAATTGAAGAATCGAAGAAAATATTGGATTCATTTATATGTGGTAAAAATATTTTTGCTATTGTTTATAAAGAAAATAATAAGGTAATTGGCTCATTTGGACTTCATGAATCTTGGGTTAATGGCGAAGCAGCATATGGAAATTTAAATGCTAAAGAAATTGGTTATGTTTTATCTAAAGATTATTGGGGAATGGGGTTAATGCCAGAAGCAGTTAAAAAAGTAATCAAATTTTTATTTGATGAAATTAAACTAGATGCAGTGACTATATGCCATTTTTCGCACAATAATCAATCAAGAAGAGTTATAGAGAAGTGTGGATTTAAATTTTTGAAGAAGGAGGTATTTTATTCTAAGAGGTTAGATTTAACTTTTGATGATATGCAGTATATTTTATATAACAATGAGAAGGCGGTTAAATAACATGAGAAGAAAAGACAGGGAAATAACAGATTATAATAGAATGATAAAAATTATGCAGAAGTGTGACTGCTGCAGATTAGGTTTTATAGATGAAGATGGAGTATATATACTTCCACTGAACTTTGGAATTAAAGAAGATGATGGAAAGCTCATTTTATATTTTCATGGTGCAAGAGAAGGTAAGAAAATTAACTTAATTAAATCTCAAAAGCATATTGGATTTGAAATGGATACAAAACATCAGCTTGTAAAACATGATACAGCATGTGGCTATTCATATTTATATGCAAGTATTATAGGCAAGGGAGAAGTGTCATTAGTTGAAGATATTACTGAGAAAATCATTGGGTTAAACAGTATTATGATGCATTATAGCAAAAAGCAGGAGTGGGTATTTACTGAAGAAATGGTTAAAGAAATTGCTGTAATAAAATTAGTGGTTGATAATTGGACATGCAAGGAGCATTAATAAAAGAAACATTATCAATGTTTCTTTTATTAGTTAGGTGATTATTTTGTTAACTAATGCAACTTTAAAGTGACAATTTTGCTGTAAATGAACATGAGAGTTAGTGTATGCTTCCATGATCCAGAAGGTGATGCTATAGGTCATATGTAAATTTAAACTTCAAAATAGAGAATTCCCATTTTTCTTTAAGTTGGAGTAGTTCACTAATATAAATGTTTAGATTGAAAAGTCGCAGTATTTTGAAAAAAGACTGTGACTTTTTATTTTAATGTGGGAAAATATTAAGTTCTCAATTAAAAATTAAATGTAAAGTTATGAAATGCAGGGGAGAATAGATGAATTTGCAAAACGTAATATAAGGGTGTAAGATAAAATTAAAGAGATAAATTATATTGCTTGTTCTTAATTATAGGAACAGACAATAGTATTGATTGGGAGATAGGAAGATGAAAAAAGGATTATTAACAAAGGTATTATTATCTTCATTAGTAATTGTATCAGCAGTAGGATTAAATCCAATAAAGGCTCATGCAGAATGGAGACAAAACTCAACTGGATGGTGGTATACTAAGGGAAGTTCATGGTCTGTTGGATGGGACAAGGTTAATGGAAAGTGGTATCATTTTAATAAAAATGGATACATGGATATAGGATGGCTAAATGATGGAGGCAAATGGTATTACCTTGATAAGAATGGCGATATGAAGACTGGATGGATAAATTATAAAGACAAGTGGTACTATCTTGATGGTGGTGGATCTATGGTAACTGGTTGGTTAAATGATGATGGAAAGACTTATCTTCTAGGACAAGATGGTGCAATGGTTACTGGTAGTAAATTGTACAAGTTTAAACCATCAGGTGAGCTCATATCTGCTGAGCCATATATAGATGAAGCAAAGAAGCAAAAGCAGGCAGAAGTCAGTCTTTATGGAAATCCAACAACAGGCTATACTTGGGAATACACTATTGGTGATAATAGTATTGTAAAGCTTGATTCAAAGGATTTTATCTCTGAAAATACTGATCCAGAAGTATGTGGAGCAGGAGGAACATTTACTTGGAAGTTCTTAGGATTAAAGGCAGGTACAACTGAAATTACTTTTAAGTATTTAAGACCTTGGGATGAAAGCTCATTGTATGAAACAAAGACTTATGTATGTACAGTTGATAAAGATAAGAATATTCTATTAGAAGAAAAGTAATAGAAATATTACAATGAATTTTAAAATAAGATATTTTATTTGTTATTTAGGTGTTGCCCATTTGTGGCAAAAATAAAAGTCATAAAAATATGGCATTATTCTCATTGTTAGAATAATGCCATATTTTTATTTTAAATTAATTTATTATTATAATATTCTTTTTTATGTATTAATTATCTATATTTTTATAATAATATGGCAATAATTACAATTGCGAGTCGGTAATATAACTTATAAAGTTTGAGTTTATAAAATAGGGTGAAATATAGCTGTACAGTATTATGTAAAATTTAATACATAGAAACTTTATAGATTGAAGCATAGATAAGCATATTTAATAATATTTTATATAAAGGTAGTATTAGAGCTTATTAAGATGGGAGGATGATGTATCAATGGATATTAGTATTAAAGAAATTAAAAGGAATGCAAGGAAAAGTTTAAAAGGTAAGTGGCACTTGATGATACTGATCACAATACTTTATAGTATAACAGGACTTGTCTGGAACCTAATTACTGATATAATGAACAACTGGAATTCAACCTTTGATATAATAAATATTGTAGTTGATTCATTATTGATATTTGGATATATGAATATAGTTCTAGATGTATCCAGGAGGAAGTTCATTGATATATCATTGCTATTAAAGGGATGTACCAAATTTTTTAAAACTTTAGGTATTAAAATATTAATGTTTGTTTTTATAACACTTTGGTCACTGCTTTTTGTTATTCCAGGTTTTATAGCAGCCATTAGTTATTCTATGACATTTTATATATGGGTAGATAATCCTGAGATTGGAATTAAAGAAGCTATAACAAGGAGCAAAGAACTTACAGAAGGTCATAAGCTAGAGATATTTGCTTTATTATTTAGTTTTATGGGGTGGATTCTATTAGCATTAATACCAGCATGCATTATTAAAGGCTATTTTCCACAGCTATTTAATTTTACATTAACCTTAGGAATGATAATTGTAGAACCATATATAGCAGTATCCCTTGCAGATTTTTATAATAAGCTTATTGATGAAAAGGCTAAAGAAGAGACTAGTTATTTTGTATAAAAAGTGTATTTAAGGCATTGCTATTTGTGGCAATGCTTTTTTAATTATATAATCTATACTGTTTTTGATATTGATGTGGTAAAATTTGTGTTGTAAGTATAATGTAAAACCAAGTATTAGTAATATGAGAAGAATGCTTGACAAAATTAATTTAATCTAAACTAATGAAATAAGTATAATAAAGTGAATTAATAAAAAGTATGGAGATGATTCAAATATGAATAAATTCATTAAAGTATTAAGTTTCGTAAATGTATTATTGCTATCATTCACCTTGTGTAGCTGTAGTTCATCAAGTAAAAGTCGCAAAGAAAAGAATAAATAATGTAATAAGAAAATCATAAATTAATTTATAATTGAAATAATTAAATTAATATATTATACAGAACAGGAATACAGAAATTTATAG
>DPOH01000084.1 GCA_003539755.1 Clostridium sp. | reverse complement strand
GTCGAGGGCTTGACCAAATAAACGTTGTAAATACATTAAGAATTGTATGCAATTTTGAAAGAGTAATAATCTTTCAAAGGAAACTCACTCAACAGAGTTGAGGAGTACAAGATTGATTTTAAAGGAATACAAATCACTAAAGTGATTTGCATAAGTTCGCTTAACTAAATCAGAGATTTAGGAGCTCACTTAATCTCGTGACGATGGCATAGAGGTAACACTCCTTCCCATTCCGAACAGGACAGTTAAGGTCTATTACGCCGATGGTACTGCATGGGAGACCGTGTGGAAGAGTAGGAAGTTGCGAGGTATTCTTGTGAATACAAGAAATCATAACAATAGAATATTGTTATGGATCTTTAGCTCAGTTGGTTAGAGCAACCGGCTCATAACCGGTAGGTCCGGGGTTCGAGTCCCTGAAGGTCCACCATTTACGGGGGTATAGCTCAGTTGGGAGAGCACCTGCCTTGCACGCAGGGGGTCAAGAGTTCGAATCTCTTTATCTCCACCATTAAAACTATGAATATTTCTTCATAGTTTTTTTATTTTTGCAATTAAATAAGATTATTATAGTTATAGTTTTTTATGAATCAATGACAGTATTAATAACAAAATAAGAAATAGTAATATAAAGATAAAATAATAAAGAAACTTATACATAATAGTAAAATAATAAAAGAAAAGATATAAATTTGACTAATGATAAAAGTGTACAGTATGAATCATATATATTATAATTTTATTTGTAAAAGTATTATATAATATATAAACTGTAGCTTTATTAATTATCAATAGATTTAGGTTAAAAAATAAATTTTAATTATCATCAAGTATAAATTAAAAGTATATTACCATATAAATAGAAGTACAGTATTAAGAATGGAGATGAATTAATTTGTGCAGTAAGAGTAATTTGGAGGATGAACTTAAGAATTTAAAATTGACTAAGAGGAGCTTTTTGTTAGAAGGAAAAAATACAGAAAGTGTTGATGTAAAAATAAAATTAATAGAGGATAAGTTAAAGAACGCTATTTTAGAGAACGGAAAAGAAGATAAGTAAAAAAATATTAATATGAAAATAAAAAATCATGTGAAAAATAAATAGAATGACTTACATAACTGTTTTGCTGAATAGTTATTAAATAATTAATTTATGAGAGGTTAGTGTTATGATTAGGACTGTTGTTTGTAAAAAAGATGGCTGCAGTGGAAATGAATTTTATATAACAACTAAAGATAATAAATTGATGTTAACTTGTAAGGAATGTGGAAATGTTTATTATTATGATGTAGGGTATTATGAATATACAATGCTATCAAACTGTCAGAAGTGTAATAATGACATTTTTAAGGTTTTTCACGATTTAGATAAGGGAACTATTTATGCTAAATGTACTAAGTGTGGATATCCTCCAGAGAAGGTATATGTTGATGCAGAAGGTGTACAGGTAAGTTATGATGCGAAGTTATTACAAGATATAAGACAACTTATGAATCAAGTTGATCAAAGAGTATGTAATTTAGAAATAAAAATAGAAGGTTTGGAGAAAGGACAGGAATTATTAGAAGAATCACTTGCTTATATAAACAAATATATGTCACAGTAGAATTTAATAATAATTAGGATAAGAATGATGAACAGCAAAAGAAATATTATAAACTGGTGTCTTTTAATATTTTGGATGGGCGTTATATTTTATATGTCTAATCAACCAGCAAATATATCTGATAGTCAAAGCTTTAAGGTTATGTCTATCTTAGAAAGCCTAAATATTGATGTTAACGGAATATTTGGTGAACTTGCTAATTTTATAGTACGTAAATGTGCCCATTTCTTAGAGTATATGATATTGGGATTTTTAATAATGAATGTAGTAAGAATGTATTATACAATTAAAATTAGCTCATTAATAACTTTAATAAGTGTATTTTTATATGCATGTACAGATGAATTTCATCAACTATTTGTGCCAGGAAGAGAAGGTGCATTTAGAGATGTTATGATTGATACATGTGGTGGATTAACATTCATATTATTTTATATACTATTTAGAATTATTCAAGGAAAATATTTAAAGAATAAGAGTAAAAACTAAAAATTATATATAATATTATTAAGCACTATAGAAAAGGTAAGTTCTAGAGTGCTTTTTATTTAAGAAAAACATTAAAAGTTTACTACATAAATACAAATGTATTGCTATAAAAAACAAATTTCATTAATAGTTTAATATTTAATTATATCTAATATATATGTAAATTATTATAATAATAAAAAAAGACACAATATAATAAAAAAACAGTAAAAAAGATGAAAACATATTGTTAAATGATTAGTTAATATGTATAATTATGAAGAATTATTAAAAATCAATTTTATTATAAATTATATTTACTAAGGAGCAATTTATGAATAGCAAAAGAAAAAAAATAGGTATGCTTGGTGTTATTGAAAAAGTTGGAAATGTGCTTCCACATCCTACAACTTTATTCATAATATTATGTGCATTAATAATGATAATTTCTCATATTGCTTATAAGCTGGGAGTGGGAGTTACGTATGAGAGTATAGATATAGCAAGTGGAGAGTTAAAGTTATCTACTGTTAATGTTGTCAGCTTGCTTAGTCCAGATGGAATAAGATACATATTTACAAGTGCAATAAGTAATTTTACAGGTTTTGCGCCACTTGGAACAGTATTAGTTGCATTGCTTGGAGTTGGTGTAGCAGAAGGAAGTGGCCTTATAGCAACATTATTAAAGAAATTAGTAATAAGTACACCTAAAAAATTTGTAACACTAGTGGTTGTATTTGCTGGTGTAATGTCTAGTATAGCATCTGATGCAGGATATGTCGTATTAATTCCTTTAGGAGCAGTTATTTTTAAGAGTTGTGGAAGACATCCACTTGCAGGTATTGCAGCTGCTTTTGCAGGGGTATCAGGTGGGTTTAGTGCAAATCTTTTTCCTGGATCAACTGATGCATTATTAGCTGGAATAAGTACAGAGGCTGCTAAATTAGCTAATCCTTCATATGAAGTTGGAATAACAGGTAACTGGTATTTTGTAATAGCATCTGCATTTCTTATAACTATATTAGGAACAATAGTTACAGAAAAGATTGTTGAACCAAGATTAGGCAAATATACAGAAAATAATGAACAAGCAGATGAAGTTATGGAAATATCTGATAATGAAAAAAGAGGTTTAGTATTTGCTGGTATAGCTTTTTTAATAACTTTAGTATTAATAGGATTGTTAGTAGTTCCTTATAATGGAGTACTAAGAGATCCGCAGACACATGCAATTTTAAAATCTCCATTTATGACTTCTATAGTAGTTATTATTTCATTATTATTTATGATACCAGGTATTGCATATGGAATAGGTGAAAGAAGCATAAAGAATGATTCGCAAGTTATTAATCTTATGAGCAAGAGTATGTCATCAATGGGCTCATATATTGTTTTAGTATTTTTTGCAGCACAATTTGTAGCGTATTTTGGTTATACAAAGCTTGGGACTATAATAGCTGTTAATGGAGCGAACTTCTTGGAAAGAACAGGAATACAAGGTGTTCCATTATTAATTGCATTTATATTAGTTTCAGCATTCATTAACTTATTTATGGGTTCAGCATCAGCTAAATGGGCTATAATGGCTCCTATATTTGTACCTATGTTAATGGGAATAGGATATACTCCAGAACTTACTCAAATGGCTTACAGAATAGGTGATTCAACTACTAATATTATTTCACCTCTTATGAGTTATTTTGCACTGATAGTTGCATTTGCTGAAAAGTATGATGAGGAATCTGGAATAGGAACGTTAATTTCAACAATGGTTCCATATTCAATAGTATTCTTAATAGGCTGGAGTGCACTTCTTATAGTTTGGTTTATATTAAAGCTTCCATTAGGAGTTGGCGTTGGAATGTTCATGTAAATCATAGAAAATTAATAAGTTAAATTCTAATTACTATTATGGCATATACAAGAGAGACATCTATAAAATGATAATTAATATAATCATTTTATAGCTGTCTTTTTTTGTATAAAAATAAATAATATTATTTGTTCCATATTGATATATAGTTGCTATTAGGACAAAACTTAAACTAAAAAAAGTAATATATTAACCCTATTGAAAATGTGGGAGAATTGTTAAAAAATAATTGATATAGTATAATATAAAAGCACAAAATTATAATGTACTTTAAGAATTAATCTTGAATTAATCTTGAATTGAGGTAGAAGTGTATGAAAAAATATTTAAAATTGATGAGAGTTCATCATTATTTAAAGAATGTATTAATTTTTTTGCCCCTTGTTTTTAGTCAGAACTTATTTGACTTAACTTTATTAAAGAAAACAATATTAGGATTTCTTTCATTTAGTATACTTTCATCCATAGTGTATATTATTAATGATATACAAGATGTTGAAAAGGATAGGAAACATCCAACAAAATGTAAAAGGCCTATAGCATCAGGAGCAGTTTCAGTAAGGAAAGCATATATATTGGCTATAGTCATTGCTATTATTGGAATTACACTAAATTATTTTGCTTGTGGATCTAATGTTTGGGGATGGACATTTGTTTTATTGTATGTAGGATTAAATTTTACATATAGTATGGGATTAAAAAATCTGCCTATTATAGATATTACTATATTAGTATCTGGATTTTTATTAAGAGTTCTTTATGGAGCAGCAGTAACATCTATCGAAGTATCTAACTGGCTTTACCTTACAGTAATAGCTATGTCTTTCTACTTAGGTCTTGGAAAGAGAAGAAATGAATTAGATACTCAGGGAAGCAAATCAAGAAAAGTCCTTAAATTCTATAATCATGATTTCTTAGATAAGAACATGTATATGTGTCTTGGACTTACTATTGTATTTTATTCATTATGGTGTGTAGACGGTACTACTATTGCAAGATATTCTAATAGCAATATTGTATGGACAGTACCATTAGTTATGCTTATATGTATGAAATATAGTCTTGATGTAGAAGGAAATTCAGATGGAGACCCAGTGAGTGTATTATTAAAAGATAAAATACTTATGGGAATGGTATTCTTATATGCACTTATTGTGCTTTTAATAATATACTTATAAAATTTAATAGTTATATAATAAATATAAATAAGTTTTTTATTGCAAGGTATTCATAATTTGAAGTGGGTATCTTGTAAAATAATATATAAGGATAGATGAGATGAACGTTTATGATTTCGATAAAACTATATATGATGGTGATAGTACATTAGACTTTTATAAATTTTCATTAAAGAAAAAACCATCTTTAATAAAATATTTACCTATACAGATTATAGGATTTATAAAATATATGTTTGGAATACATCCTAAACTAAAATTTAAAGAGAAGTTTTACTCATTTTTAAATGGTATAAATGATACAGATAACTTTGTAAATGAATTTTGGGATAAGAATCAACATAAGATAAAACAATGGTATATTGATTCACAAAAGGATGATGATTTAATTATTTCTGCATCTCCTACATTTTTATTAAATGAAATATGTAGAAGAATAGGAATTAAACATTTAATTGCATCAGAAGTAAATAAAAATACTGGTATATGTGAAGGTAAGAACTGCTATGGTGAGGAAAAGGTAGTTAGACTAAATGAAGCATTTAAAGATCATAAAATAGAAGAATTTTATTCTGATTCTTTAAGTGACGCACCTTTATCATTGTTAGCAAAGAAGAGATTTATAGTAAGTGGAAATGATATTATTGCTTGGGATGAATATAAGCCAGGAAAAGTAAAACAGTTGAAATTAATGTTTTTATCAAAACAATTTTTTAACTTTTTGATAGTAGGTGGAATAAATACTATTAATGGTATATTATTTTCTTATGTTTATTCATTATTTTTAGAAGTAAATACAGCATTTATTGTTGGATATATAACTTCGATGACTATTTCTTACTTGCTAAATAGTATTATAGTATTTAAAGAAAATATGGGATTTTATAAATATATAAAATTCTGTATATCATATATTCCTAATTTTATTATACAGAATATATGCGTATTAATTTTCTATAATATGCTGGGCTGGAATAAACTTATAGTTTTTGCATTGGCAGCTATTATAGGAGTGCCTGTAACTTTTATAATAATGAAGTTATTTGCATTTAGAAAAAAAGAACATACAGCAATGGATAATTAAATTTTAGAATAGTAATAAAAACACCTGAAAGATGTATTATTAAAAAATTCATCTTCGGGTGTTTTTTATTATTTATTAGTATTAAAACTAAAATTAAATGCAGTTACAGGAAGTATAGCAAATATATAGCTTACTATAAATGAATATCTGCATTGAGTTTCGAGTACAAGGAATATAGCTCCAAATCCACATAATATTATATAGAAAAGATTTATTATTTTATTTTCAGACTGTTGTTTTCTATTGAAAAATCCTATTATTATAAGAAGTAGTAATACAGAATAAATTATTTGATATGAAGAGGTACCTTTGCCTGATATATCAAATATTATATCCTTATCTGGAATACCAAGTTCTGACCAGTATGCCCCAGCACTATCACCACTTCCCCATTGTGAAGCGAATTTTTCTAGGAAGAAACCAGCTAATTTCAATGGAGGAGTTGTAGTATATCTTTCAATAATTCTTTCTTTACATGCTTTTTCTAAAGCTTCTCTATCATCTAAAAGGTTAGCTATAAATTCAGCATCTTCAGGATTCCAACTTCCACCACTTTCAATATTACTTCCTCTTACAGCTGATGTAATATTGCTTGGTTCACTTCCGCTCCATAATTTTTGATCTGTAATACCAACGTTCACAAGATAATTTCCTACAAACATGAATACCAATAAAAAAGGAACTATTATAAATATAATACTTCTTAATTTTTTTAATATTGTATCTTTATTATAAATTAATATATACATTATATAGGCTATAAGGACTATATAGGCTATCATTCTAAATAAATGTCCTATTGATAATGATAAGCTACATAATATTAAATATAATGAGTTTTTCTTGTTATTAAGTACTAATATAAATAAATACATACTTAATAAATAAAATGGTATAGCAATATTCTCAGAACAGTATACAGGCACGAATAAAACTGATGCAGGAAGTATTGACATTATAAATGCACCAATTAAAGGTCTTTTGTAATCATTAAATATGGAATTACAGATTAAGTATACTAAATATATTGAGAATGTAGACAAAATTACATTGATTCCTTTTACAACCATTAAGGCATTACTTCCAAATGATTTGATCATATATGAAAGGAATAAAATATATGGTGTCATATGAGGAAATCTTGCAAAATACCCTAGTCCAATAAGAGCACTATTATCTCCAATTAATAAGTTCTGAGCTGTATCATACATATTTTTAAAATCAGAAGTAGGTATACTTGGTGTAATAAATGCCCATATAAATCTTAAAATAAACCCTACTGCTATTGTGCCCATAAGTACTTTTCTTTTATCAATTTTTTTTCGTATGCTATAGATAAATGTTATTAGCAGGATAATATAAATTGCTAATATAGTTATATTTACATAATTCACATTTTTATATTGGATTGCAATACCTACAGATGTTGCAAGAAGGATAATGAACATTACTGTAAGAACGCATATTATGAATCGTGTAAAAAGTAGTTCAAATTTACCTGATTTTACATTACTAGCCATGATTACTATATCTCCTTAATATATTATTAAATTTAGAAATGTATAATATAAATTTTACATACAACTAATTATAATACAAAAACAATAGTATATGTTCAGTTTTATACTAATATTATTGTGTAAAATTGGGTACTAATATTTATATAGGGGATGGGGGAAAGGACTTAAAAGTAAATTTTCAGAAAATTGTGAATAATATAAAGGGTTTTACTAATATAAATAGAATATTTATAATTATACTTCCAGATAATACATATACTATATAAGAATGTTGGTAATATCTAAAATAATAGATTTTTATTTAATAAAGACTTATATCACTATATTATGAAAGGTAGGTGGAGCCAGTTTCTAATGAAGGTTAGGAGTTGGCAGAATTTATGAAGGATTATAGTATTAAAAATTTAAGAAATGTTGGATTAATCGGTCACAATAGTACAGGGAAAACTTCTCTTGCAGAAAGCCTATTATATTATTCTAAAGTAACAGATAGATTAGGAAAAATTGAAGATGGAACAACAGTATTAGATTTTGATGCAGAAGAAAAAAAGAGACAATTCTCAATTTCTTTGTCAGTAGCACCTATTGAATTTGATAAGGTTAAATTAAATATTATTGATATTCCTGGTTATGCAGACTTTAATGGAGAATGGATTCAAGGGATGAGGGCTGTAGATGTAGCAATGATTGTAGTAAGTGGAGTATCTGGTATAAAGGCAGGAACAGAAAGAGCTTGGGAGTATTGTAATAAAATTAAACTTCCTAGAACTATATTTATTAATAAATTAGATAGAGAAAATGCAAGCTTTGATAACGTATTAGATTCTCTTAATCAGAAATTTGGAATAAGTGTAGTTCCAATTCAATATCCAATAGGAAAAGAAGATAATTTTAAAGGTGTAATAAATGTTATATCTGAAAGAGCAAGAATATATGATCCTGATAAAAAGGAAGTAAAAATAGTTGATATTCCAGAAGATTTAAAAGAGAAGGTTCATGCATGTAAGATAATGATTATGGAGTCAGTTGCAGAGACAGATGAAAAGTTATTGGATAAATATTTTAGTGAAGGTACATTAAGTGACGAAGAAATTTATAACGGACTCATAAAGGGATGTTCTAGTGGTGACATTGCACCAGTTATGTGTGGAAGTGCGTTAAAAGTAATTGGAATGGATACATTAATAGAAGATATTATTGAATGTTTCCCTTCACCAGAATATGCAATACCACAAAAGGCTTTAAATCTTGAAAACAATGAAGAGGTTTCCGTAACTTTGGATCATGATAAACCATTTTCAGCATTGGTATTTAAGACAATTGCTGATCCATTTGTAGGAAAGATATCATTCTTTAGAGTTATTACAGGAGAAGCTGTAGATGATATGACAGTGCTTAACACAAATAAGGATAAGAATGAAAAATTATCACACATATGTTTTTTAAGAGGTAAAAATCAAATTCCAGCAAAAAAAATAATAGCAGGAGATATTGGAGCAATATCAAAATTACAGTATACAAGTACTGGTGATACATTATGTAGTCCAGAGTTTAAGATAAGATACGATAAGATGAATTTCCCAACAACAGTATGCTCTATGGCAGCAATACCTAAGGCTAAAGGTGATGAAGAAAAAATATCACAGGCTTTAAGTAAATTAAAAGAAGAAGATCCTGTATTTGATGTATCTAGAGATATAGAAAATGCAGAAACTATAATTTCAGGGCTTGGTGAAACTCATATAAGTGTAATTGCAAGTAAAATTAAGAGTAAATATGGTGTAGATATAAATTTAGATCTACCAAAGATTCCTTATAAAGAAACAATAAAAGGAATAGCAGATGTTCAAGGTAAGCATAAGAAACAATCTGGAGGCCATGGTCAATATGGTGATGTAGTAATAAAATTTGAACATAGGAAAGATGATAAGGAGGATCTCGAATTTGTAGATGAGGTTGTAGGTGGAGCAGTTCCTAGAAACTTTATACCTGCAGTTGAAAAGGGATTAAGAGAGTGTATTACGCATGGAGTTTTAGCAGGATGTCCAGTTATAGGGCTTAGAGCTACTCTTCATGATGGTTCATATCATCCTGTAGATTCATCTGAAATGGCATTTAAGATGGCAGCATCTATTGCATATAAGAAAGGCTTAGAACAGGCAAAACCTATACTTCTAGAACCAATTATGTCACTTGAAGTTATAATTCCAGAACAATATATGGGAGATGTTATTGCTGATATTAATAAGAAACGTGGAAGAGTTATGGGTATGGAACCTGATAAAGATAAACAAAAGGTTATGGCAGAAGTTCCAATGAGTGAATTGAGGAAATATGCAACAGAATTAAGATCTATTACTCAGGGAAGAGGAAGCTTTAGTAAGGAATTCATAAGATATGAGGAAGTGCCAGAGTTTGAAGTAAATAAAGTAATAGACAGTATAAATGCAAGTAAAAATAATAAATAAAAGATAATATGCCGCCTTTCAATATAAAATTTTCTTTATAAAACAAATATTTATATTGAAAGGTGGTTTTAGTTTTTTGGATAAAATCATTGAAAAAAAGGAATACTATTCTAGTATAAAAATGACTTTAATAAGGAGGCTTTTAACTGTTAAAAA